>CAZMNG010000743.1:0-2986 GCA_964567505.1 uncultured Chthoniobacterales bacterium | reverse complement strand
GTGCGCGGCCACCATGCAATTGAACAGGCAGAGACGCCTGTTCTACCTTGGCCCCGGCATCACGGCGTAAATTCCTGCCGTCTAGCCAGGTAAGCCGCTGCTTCCTTCTCATCGATCCAGCCATCGTGATTGGTGTCGATATCCGCAAAATTGCCGCCAAGCAACGCCCTGACTTTCGGACTCGCTTCGGCTTCAGCTAAAGTGACTTTCCCATTGTGATCGCGGTCCAGGCGTTTGAAAATGTCGTCTTTTCCGGGCCCTTCAAGCCTACGCCAATCCTCGATCGTAACGTAGCCTTTTGCTCCGCTGTCATAGAGCCTGAACATTCTCGCGACGTTCCAGGTTGTATACTCCTCTTTTGAAATTCTTCCGTCCTTACTCTGTTTGACACGCGCGACAAGGTTGGAATCAGGGTTTCCGGACTGAGTTGCACACCCGGCTGCTAAAACAGCAACCAGGATCACCGCGATGAAATGCTTCATTAATTTTGGATGGTTTCTCGACGTTTGAGTGCTCTCTATGGCAAATCCACCAACTCGAGTAAAGACGGAATAGGCCGTCCACAGGTGACGCAGATTCAAGAAAGAGAAGCGGCGGTGGCTCCCCCTGCTCGAATCTGCGGAATGTGCGGCTCAATCAGCTAAAACGACATGGTCGAGTCGTAGAAGTTCTCCCATCGACCACGCCTGGAACGGGCAACCGCGCGCCGTGTGAGGCGGTTCCGCGTCCGCGATCTCTGAGAGATGCCCGATTCCAGCTTCCTCAAGGCGAGACAACAACGGTTCAAAAAATCTTTGCCTGGCGATTTTTTTTGCCTCCGATGTACTGCCGTGAACTCGCACCCAGGCTTCGATGAATGGACCGGCCAACCAAGGCCAGACTGTTCCTTGGTGGTACGCAGAATCTCGATGCCAGACGTCCCCTTCGTAGCGTGGAACGTAGCCTGGTTCACCTGGGGCCAGGGATCGCGGGCCGGCAGATGTCCATAGCTTTCGCTCAACCGCGGCGACGACCTGTTGGGCGCGGTTTGCCGGCAGCAGCGTCAACGGCAAACCGCCGATTGCAAAAATCTGATTCGGGCGGGAAAGCGGATCGATCACACGTGTTCGATGATCAACATCGATAACGTCATAGAGTTCTCCTTTTTCTGCATTCCAAAACCGATCAGCAAACGCCTCCGATGCTGTTGTGAACAACGGCTTCCATCGATCTGAAAAGGACTGTCCAACCCAGAGCGCATTGATCCACAGCGCCTGGACTTCGACCGGTTTGCCGATTCTGGGCGTGATCACATGGTCGCCGACTTTGGCGTCCATCCAGGTGAGTTGCACACCCGGCTGCCCGGCGGCAAGTAACCCGTCGGCGTCGGTTTTGATCTGAAACCGAGTACCGGCTTCGTACCCGGTAAGGATCGATTCGACAGCGCGCCGAAGCAGTGCCGTCGTTTCCGCATCATCGCGATCCTGTTTGCCGCCTGCCGCCCGGAGATAATCAAAGACCGCAATGATGTACCACAGCGAGGCGTCTACGGAATTGAACTCCGGTTCAACGCCGCGATCCGGGAAACGATTTGGCAGCATCCCCATCGAAACGGACCCGGCCCATTCGGTCAATATCTGACGTGCAATTTCGAGGCGACCGGTCGCAATGCAGAGCCCGCGCAGAGAAATAAAAGTGTCTCGGCCCCAGTCGCCGAACCATGGATACCCGGCGATTATCGTCTTACCCGAACCTCGTCGGACAAGATAGCTGTCCGCAACGAGTGCCAGAGGATTTGGGAATTCTTTTCGGCGTCCAATCTCCCGGGCTCGAAGTCTGTTCCCGATCTCGCTGACGGCAATTTCTTCAGTGCCGATTTCTGCAAAACCTTCGGCAAAAAAAATTAAAATAGCTGGTCCGCGCTCCAGATCCCATTCGAACAGTCCGGGACTTGCCAAATCTTCGGTGAAGTCCAGGCCGCGCGCCCGTTCTTCGGAGTAGCAAAAGTTTCGGTACCAGGTCGGCGAATGGATATAGCGCCCATTCGATCGGGCAACCACGACAGGGACATTCACATACGGTTTCCAGCGCACGCCCTCCCGCCGAGATTGCGCGTCGAATCGAAACGCGCCGTTTTCATGCTGGGTTGCATGGAAATCTCTTCCGGACAAAAACGGTCTGACAACCAGTTTAGCCCCGATTCCGGCCCCGTCCGGCACGCGCCACGTCAAAACGGCGGCGGATTCTGCGTGCGGCACGAAAAGCTCCTGCTCGATCTCGGTCTCATTACCGAGATCAAATCGCCAAACCGGCCATGGTTGTGCGCTAAATTTTTTGATTTTTGTCCAGCCATCGGGGTAAACAACGTCCGGCACGTACCGTTGCGAGCTGATAAATCGATTCCCGGCCCCCGTCTGGACCCACGCTTCGAAACCGTTTACCAGCACCTTGCGTTCGGATGGCGGATTCGTAGCTGTGAGCAGCAGGGCATGATATCGTCGTGTGCGAATTCCGGTCGAGGTCCCGCTGGCAAACCCTCCGAGGCCGTCCGCTTCGAGCCATTCCGTTGAGGCAGCAACTAGAGACATATAGGAAAATTATTTGCGACGCTCGTGTCCCGTCCCCGATATAGCAGGTACTTTGGGAGACAAATTCCGTTCGATTTCTCCGTCAACCTTGATAGTGGTTTCATTATGACTTCCAGGCTTGACTCGCTCCGCGAAGCCCTGTCGGTATCGCCGAAGAATGTGCCGCTCCTGCTTTTATTCGGTCAGGCGTGTCTGGAGGAATTGAGTTTCGACGAAGCGAGAGAGACTTTCGAGCGCGTTTTGCAAAATGAACCTGCGAACGCGCAAGGCAAGCTCGGGATCGCACAGGCTCTCTATCTGACGGGAAAAATCTCCGAGGCTGTCGTTCGTGCCGAAGCATTGACTAAAGGTGACCCCGGGTTCGCAGAAGCCTGGATTTTACTTTCCCGGCTGGCGATGGCGGAAGGTGACAGGAATCT
>CAZMNG010000742.1:0-2988 GCA_964567505.1 uncultured Chthoniobacterales bacterium | reverse complement strand
TCTTCCTTCATCCTTCGATAAAGCGCCTCGTATCGATCCGTGATTCGTTCCAGGTCAAATTCTGGAGCTATCTCCCAGCTCTTTTGACGCATCGAAAGACGGAGCTGCGGGTTCGTCAGAATGGTTGTTAGTCGTTTGATCCAGAGGTCCGGGGAATTCAGCGGAATCAGGTAACCGTTCAAATCCGGTGTGACACAATCCCGAAGCGTTGGGATGTCGGAACCGATCAGAGCCAGACCGAACTTTAATGCTTCCAGCACCGCAACCGAGAGTCCTTCCACGAACGAGGGGAGAATAAAGATTTCGGCGTCGGCCAATTTCTGTTCGACCGTCGTGCGATCTAGCCACCCATGAAAATGGACGCGCGATGAGAGCCCGAATTCGGCGAATGCTGTTTCGAGCGTCTTGCGCTCTGCCCCGTCGCCGACGACATCGAGGACCCATTCAAACTCGCGAATTTTTGCGAGAACCGGAGCCAGAAAAATGAGATTCTTCTGCGAGTTCAAGCGCCCGACAAAAATCAGGCCCGGCACCCGGCTCGGTGACTGAGGAGCACTCGGGCGAGTTGAGAGCGATATTCCATTCGGAACTATAACCGGCTTGCGTCCGTAGGCGTTTTCCGCCAGTTCTCCCACAAAACGACTCACTGCGACAACGCACGCAGCATGCTGCCAGATCGGCCGGATCAAAGGATTTAGCCATCGAAACAATGTGTCTGTTTGGTCCGGGATCGCGCCCGGAACGTCGCCAAGGTGCGCAGTGATCAGGTACGGCCGTCCGGACAATCGGCTGCAGGCAAAAGCGAGCGCGCCGGTCGGAACGGCAAAATGTGCGTGAATCACGTCCGGCTTGAATTCGGCAATGTGGCGCAGGGTGGGGATTGCGCTCGAGGCCAGGTACCCAGCCATTTCGAAAGCGCTGCACTGATCGGCCCGTTGCCGGAACCCCCAGGTACGATAGATGTCGACGCCGTTGGCGACCTCATGAGCCGGTGTCCCGTTGAATCGGATTGTCTGCACGCGGACCTGGTGCCCACGGGCCGCGATCGATTCAGCGAGTTCGTTTGCCGCGCGGCCTCCACCGCCGCCGACCGGAGGCCACTCATAGCAGAGAGTCAAAATTTTCAGCGCCTGTTCCGGCGGCCGAGCTTTGGTTGTCGAATATTCGGACTGTGGCACGTCTGTTTCTCAGCGAACGCACAGGACGCTGTGTCACGTCGCAGACAGCGCCGTGACCAGCGGAGAATGCTGCAGGAGCCACGCGCACCAGAGCATTCCGCGATCGTCCCGTTTGCCTGTGCGATGATCATCCAGACGACGGTTGATCCAGCTCCAATCGATTTCCGCCGGCGCCGCTGCGCCGTTCAATGTCAGGTCGCCCGCTTTAAACCAGTTGCCGATCGGACTGCCAAACCCTTTTTTCGGCCGGTCGATCACACGACCCGGAATCAGGCCGCGGACCGCTTGTTTGAAAAGGAACTTGGTGACGCCGCCCCGGAGTTTGTAACCGGCCGGGATTCGGCGGGCGAGATTGACGACGTTGATGTCCAGGAACGGCGACCGCGCTTCGAGCCCGTGGATCATGCTCGCGCGATCGATCTTTACCAGGATGTCGTCCTGCAGATAGAGCCGGACAAAGAACTGAATCGCGCGGTCAACATCGTTGGTTGCCGAGGGATGATTCCATGCGGCGATCGCTTCCGAATAGAGTTCTTCCCGATCCGGCTTTTTGCCGAAGAGTTCTCCAATCTCCTCAGCATCCAGCGGCCCCATCCAGGTCGGCAACCAGTATTGCTTCGGAAAACTCAGGCCGCGGAGCGTTCGCTTCAATTTGAAATCAAGACTCATATTGGCGTGTGAAACCGGGAGCCGTTCTGCTGCAGACCGGATGGCTTGATTGACCTTTTCCCCGGTGACCGCGCTGTAAACGCGGGCCGCTCGAAGCGCCCGAAAAGGATCGTACCCTGCGAACAATTCGTCGCACCCGTCACCGCCAAGGACCACCGTGACATTCTCTCTGGCCAGCCTGGAGACAATCGACGTCGGAACGATCGAGCTGTCCCCCATGACCTCATCGAGGTTCGTCGCAGTCGACACGGCCCAGTCCAAAAAGATTTCCGGCGAGAGAACCTGCTCATGGTGCGTGGTTCCGGCGGTCTCCGCGCCGAGCCGGGCAAACTCCCGTTCATCAAACGATTTATCCTCAAACCCGATGCTGAACGTTTCAATCGCGGGATGATGTTTCGCGGCCAGGGTTGCGATCGTCGTCGAATCGATCCCGCCGCTGAGAAACACACCGACCGGAACATCCGCCTGTAAACGGCATCGCACTGCCTCGTCCAGTCGGTGGACGAGCTCTTCACCCCAGGCTTGTTCTGCATTTTTGGGAATTATTTCGTACGGATCGAGTTCGAACTCCCAATATTGCCGAATCTCAAGCCGAAGCGTCTCGACCGGGACTTTCATCCAGTGACCCGCCGGCAATTTTTTGGCGCCCGCCAGCAATGTCCGTGGCGCCGGGATGAACCCGTACGCGAAATACTTCTGCAACGCTTCGTGATCGACATCCCCGGAAACAGCCGGATGCAAACGGAGGGCAGTCAATTCTGACGCAAACGCGAACGTGCTGTCATCGGCATAATAGTAGAGCGGCTTTTTCCCGAATCGATCCCGACACAAAAAGAGCTCGCGCCTGTTGCGGTCATAAATCGCGAATGCCCACATCCCATTGAGTTTCTCCGGCAGGCCAGGTCCCCATTCCCGGTATCCGTACAGCAGGACCTCTGTATCGGAATGATCCGTCTTGAACCGGTGTCCTCGTTTCTCGAGGGCCGCGCGCAATTCCGCGTGGTTATAAATTTCGCCGTTGAACGTGATCACCAACTCGCCGTCCATCGTCGTCATCGGCTGTGATCCCGCCGCGATATCAAGAATCGAGAGCCGTCGATGCCCAAGAAAAGCCCGTGTATCCTCGTCGATCCAATACCCT
>CAZMNG010000741.1:0-2991 GCA_964567505.1 uncultured Chthoniobacterales bacterium | reverse complement strand
CCCGGCCGGGACGCGCGTTCCGGGTCAACGACACGAACGCGCCCAGAGTACAAATTAAAACGATTTTCCCGCAAAAAACCAATCAACGTTGAACCATATTCCCGCGCCAATTCCACCGACAGGCTGGATGGCGCGCCAACCGCAGCCAGGAAAGGGATACCGGCCGAGATCGACTTTTGAACAAGTTCGAATCCCGCGCGGCCGCTGACGAAAAGCATTAAATCCGAAAAATCAGTCCGCCCAGCCAGCAACTCCGCGCCGATCAATTTATCAACAGCGTTATGCCGCCCGATGTCCTCACAGATCCGAAGAAGGCTTTGGTTAGGATCGAAAAGAGCGGCTGCGTGCAACCCGCCGGTCCGGTCGAAGATGGATTGCCCCCCGCGGACAATGTCCGGAGCCTGGACCAGAAAGCCGACCGAGTGCTTTGGCCAGACGGGATTGAGCCGTATCTCGCGGTCGACCCGTAAAGCCTTCAGCGACGCTTTACCGCAAATGCCGCAGCTCGAAGAGGTATAGAAGTGACGCTCCAGCCGCTTCAGATCGATCTCGGCGTTAACCGTCACAGTTACCGATGAATCAGTCGCCCGTTCAAGGCTATGGATCGCCCCCGTTTCATGAAGGATCCCTTCGGTGTACAGGAACCCGACGGTGAGTTCCAGATCCTGGCCTGGGGTGCGCATGGTGATCGAGACCGGCCTGCGGACAAGGATGCCGCGTCTCTTGAATCGAATGGCAATCTCGAGAGGTTCTTCAACCGCCAAGTGATCGATCTCGTTTGCGGGCGGTTCGCTCGACGAGTGTCGACTGACGCCAAAATTCCGCACGCTCGGGGAATCCTCGATCCGGTCGCGATACATTGGTTGCGGTCCTAACCATATCTCGCTGCGCCGCTGGCGGCAAACGATCGCTTTGCTTCAATCGGGCTTTTAGTGTCCACCTGATTCATGAGTTCGGCTTTACGCTGCAACCACGGCGGAGTATGGTCCGGCCTGTGGTGTGTATCGAGGTTGAGATTTGCTACCTCTTTGTTTCGGCCGGGCACAATTTCGTCGGTCATTACCAAAAGCTGCCTGGCAACTATGCAAACATCGCGGTCCCCAAGATCCAGTGTGTCACCCGACAGGGAATCGCAGGCGATCGATTTTACGGACACAAAAACGGTCAAAAAGGAAACATCACTTTTTTCCAGGAAGAAACCTATCAGGAGCTCCGTCGGCAATTGGGGGTCTGGGATCGGGGCCCGGAAGTGTTCCGGCGCAACGTGATCACGCGTGGAATCGATCTGAATGAGCTCATCGGCGTCGAATTTGAGCTGCAGGGCATCCGGTTTTTCGGGAATGAGGAATGCCGGCCGTGTTATTGGATGGACCGGGCGTTCGGGCCCGGCGCAGAAAATGCCATGAAAGGCCGAGGCGGTCTTCGGGCCACGATCCTGACCGACGGCGTGCTGCGGACGGGACACTACTTACCCAGAAGAGATTCATAAGCGAGCACCGCGATTGCATTAGTGCAGAACAAAGCGCTGAGTCTTACCGTTAACGAGATCTACCGGTCGATCCAAGGGGAGAGTACCTGGGCCGGATTGCCGTGCGTATTTGTGCGGCTGACGTTCTGCGATCTTCGGTGCACATATTGCGACACCGCCTACGCTTTTTATGCGGGGACTAAAATGTCATTGACGGATATCGTCCAGAAGGTGCTCGCATTGGATTGTCCGCTTGTCGAGATCACAGGCGGCGAACCGCTTCTGCAGCGGCACGTCTTGCCGCTGATGACCGAACTCTGCGATCGCGGCAAACGTGTCCTAATCGAAACCAGCGGCGCGCACGATATTTCAAGGATCGATCAGCGCGTGCACCGGATCATGGATCTGAAAACTCCGGGCAGCGGCGAATCACATCGAAACCGCTACGAAAACATCGCCCACCTCACTGAGCGCGACGAAGTGAAATTCGTGATCGGCACGCGCGAAGATTATCTCTGGTCCAGGGAAAAGACCAAGGAGTTTGACTTGACCAATCGTTGCGGGACCGTGCTGTTCTCGCCGATATTCGGTCGCATTGACCCCCGCGACATCGTCGAGTGGATGTTGGAAGACAAGCTCGAGGTCCGGTTCCAGTTACAGATGCACAAGTTCATTTGGTCTCCGGAAACCAAAGGTGTATGAAAGCGAGGCTTACCAAGGATTTCTGCTTTGAGTCGGCGCAGACCTTGCCGAAGGTGCCCCCCGGTCACAAGTGCGCGAAAATGCATGGGCACAGCTTTCGGGTGGAAATCTCGGTGGAGGGGGATGTAAACCCGGAAACCGGCTGGATCTACGATCACGCTGAAATCGGAAGGGCGATGAAGCCGCTTGTCGCGCTCCTGGATCACTCCTACCTGAACGAGATTCCGGGTTTAGAGAATCCGACGATCGAACTGATGGCCGCGTGGTTTTGGGAAAAACTCCTGCCGCAGTGCCCAGGCCTTTGTGAAATCGTCGTTCACGAAACGCCTTGGGCTCGTTGCATTTATCGCGGCGAATAAGAGGCGTTAAATCCCGCAGGGGCAGGCGCTGGCGGGATACTCTACCCGCTGAGGCCGGCAAATTCTTCACGCCGCGCCACCGAAGCTGGCGAAATCGTCGAGGTCGAGCAGATCGAACCAAGTGGCGATATCGTCTCGATCGGGAGCAATTTTTTGTAGCAGTTCATTGAAATATTGCCGCCCTTCGTTGTCGGTCGGGACGCGATTTAGGTGGTACTCGGACCATGCGGCAATCTCCCAGTCGGCCTTTTTGGCGTGTTCGCGAACCCACGCAAGTACTTCGCCGTCAGTCTTTCCTTCTTTCAGCAAGTTAAGAATGTCGTCGGCGGTCAATTCGGTGAACGCAAGGAACCGCTGGTCCAGTGGACAGGCAAAATGGTATTCTCCCGATTTACCGGCTAACTGGGCGCGGCCTTTATCGAGCATTCTCGGGAAAGTCACGTATCCACCGAGCTTTAATCT
>CAZMNG010000740.1:0-2994 GCA_964567505.1 uncultured Chthoniobacterales bacterium | reverse complement strand
CTCGAAGAATGCGCGATTCATTGCCGAAAGATCGACGGGTGGCTTGTTCGACATGCCGGCAAGTGAATCCGACTCGCGGCACTGACGCCAGTGCGTTTACGCCCGCCGAGTCACTATGCCGCATTCATTGCAGGAAGGGGACGTGAACGGTTACATATTGGCGTCGGCTCTAAATAAGTTCGGTCTCACCTTGCCTGATAATGTGACCGAAGCATTCAACACGATCTTCACGACTATTGTGACGCTTGCTGCTGGTTATTACACACCGCCTGGTGCGAGTGAGGGTGTCGTCGTTGATGACACGGGAAGTGTAAGGTCGGCGCTAAAATGACCAACGGTGGAATAGTTAAACCTATGCTGGCAAGCGGTAAAAGAATGGCGCGCACAGGCGCCTGCTGAGTGATCGGACTAAATGCACCCATCTGCATCCTGTCAACTCTACCCAGAAGAGCCTCCAACTTATCCCTCACATCTTTTTTCTCGTAAATTATCCCTTCGGAAATTGGCCAGCAGCCGCGACGAGTACTCACAGACTCACAGTGCTATGAACCTCGTTGATGCGGACTCGCGCATGGCATGCTCGGACGTTGACAACTGTACAATTTCGTGGAGTGTATAGTAGTCTTCGGGGGGGGAGGGACGAGCATGAAAATTAAAGCGGTGCTGCTGTCGATTCTCGATGTTGGGTTACTACAGGTGCTCTCATGCGTTGCGGTTGCGGCGACGTTACAGAGCCTCGCCCAACCTGCATCAGCGCTGACTTGTCCAGACCCTCCCCCTCCTACAATTGCATCTTCTCAGCCGCCAGGGGACGTGTGCATCCCAAGCCGCTTTTCCGGGAACCCGATCGCTTTCTTTGACGACTATTCTTGGCGGGCGTTCATCGCAATGGTCTGGCCGGCCGAACAAGGCCAACGCGGCGTTCCGGATCCTAGCAAAGCGGTTGGGTTGGGTTCTGGTCCGCTCGTCTTCGAGACGTTCAAGGCTGATTGGGAGGTATTCCAGCCTGACGGTCACGCGCCTTCGCCCTGGGGGCACTTCGGGGATGTCCCGACGAACCCCTGCGTAGCGGACATAACGACTCCGGGTCCCAACGACCTAATTCTTGCATCCGTGAGCAAATTTCAAAATCTTGGTGAAGCTGGTTTTGGCAACCTCGTCGGGCCGCTGGTTGCGCAGAACAAAACTTACGTTCGGTACATGACTAGCTTCAACCAGCTTGAATTCAACAAGATCCTCGGAGAAGAGTTGTTTCTTCGCACGAATTTGGCAAATGGCGTTACATTTCCAGATGGCTCCATCGACGTGAAGACGTCGTGGATAGACATGACAAATGTCTCAAATCCTGAAAGATTTTATACCCGAAAAGCTTGGCTCATGGATTTGACGAAGGAGCGCTGCTCGCAAGCGACTGTCGGCCTCGTCGGGATGCACATCGTGCAGAAAACGCCCTCTCGCTCGCAGTGGATCTGGTCGTCATTTGAACATGTCGACAACGTGCCTCAGCCAACGCCACAGAATATCGGCCCTGCGACGTTCAATGCCGGCAATGGTCAGCCGATGCCACAGCGCAACCCCATCGCGTTCCCGCCGCCGGTGACGCCACCTGCGCCATTTAATGTTGACCGGGTGAAACCGATTAACCCGTCGACGATGCAGACGAATGCTGCCTATCGCAATGCCCTAAAAGACACGGTCTGGGCCCATTATGAGCTCGTCATGACGCAATGGCCGCTCACAAGTGACCCCAATGCTTCCGGGATGCCTGCAAATACTTTCCCCGGCACAAGCGATCAATCCAGCGCCTTTGCCAATACCACACTTGAGACTTTCGAGCAGGGGTCAGTCTTCAATAGTGGCTGCATGCGCTGTCACACCCTGGTTCAAAGGAAGACCGATTTCCTATGGTCGCTCGAGATCAACGCATTTCCCGTACCAGCCAGTACCCTAGCCGTCTCGTCGCTTGGCGCGCCGCACGCCATGGCTCTTCGGGCGACGCCGGGTTCAGCGGCATTACGCGACCTCAAATCTCTGCTTGAAACCGCAACTGCCCCGTCCACGAAATAAATCGATGCGGTTTTACGATACGTATCCGGGAGCATGAAAATGGCCAATACTCCGAAAGAAAAATCGAGCAGCTTGAAGAGAGCTAAACCGGGCAAGTCTAAAAGAGTTAAAGCGGGCATCTCGGCGAGAGCTAGTCTGACCATAGCGCATCCGACCTACGCCGATGTGGTGAAAATGTTGGACACGTTGGTGCCGGCGAATGACCAGAACATCTTTGGTGCTCCACATTCTGCCTTCTGGCGGGGAATTAATCGAAATGACTTCGTGAACCATGACGTGAGCGGGTGGACTGGGGGCCAGGTCACCGGTCCATTAGTCACGCCAGGGAACCCGGACACATCCCCATTCTATCTCGCGTTGGCCGGCAAGCCCCCCTTCGACGGCACGAGTGTGGTGCAAATGCCAGACACCAACGCCGATCCCAACGCGAATCCAGCGACGCCCGATGATCTAACTTTGGTCGCTACCTGGATCAGGAACGGCGCTCCAGCATAAAGTGATTTCAAAAACCCACATCGTTTATGAGTTGACCGAATTCCTCAGGCAGAGAGGTGAACATGATGATATGGCCAATTCGACTGCGGTGGCAGCGCTTTTCGTGGTCATTTTTCCTTTGCTCTATTTTAGTCTGCTCACACACAGTAGAAAATGGTTACGCGGCTCCGCAGGATCAACTTATTGATGTCACGACATTTCACTATGATTCAATGCGCACAGGATGGAATTCCAAGGAAAGGAACCTGTCACCGGATGCAGTCAAAAACGGCTCTTTCGGCCTGTTGAACGCGGTGCCACTCGATGAACAGGTGGACGCGCAGCCGCTTGTCGTCTCCGCGCTCGAGATCGCCGGCCAGACGCGTGAGGTTGCGTATATCGTCACAGAAAACAACACTGTTTACGCGATCGACGCTTCGACTGGATCGATCC
>CAZMNG010000739.1:0-2995 GCA_964567505.1 uncultured Chthoniobacterales bacterium | reverse complement strand
CGTGATTCCATTCCAGGCACTTCGCGCCTGGCAACTATCAGCCTGTCCCTCCGGGACAAAAGCCCTCAGCTGAAGCTGAGAGCCGGTTCGTGTGGTTCGCCTTGAGACGAAGCCGCATCCATCCAGCGGCCATGCTCGCGGATGAGATCGATGAGCCGATCGACGGCTTCTGCCTCGGGAATATTGAATTTCACTGCCTTCTTGCCGACATAGAGATTAACCTTTCCGGGAGCGCCTCCGACATAGCCGAAATCTGCGTCGGCCATTTCGCCGGGCCCGTTCACGATGCAGCCCATGATGGCAATTTTGACGCCTTTTAGATGGTTCGTCGCGTTTCGGATCCGGGCGGTCGTTTTCTGAAGGTCGAACAGGGTTCGGCCACAGGATGGACAGGCAACATAGTCCGTCTTGAAAATGCGTGAGCCGGCGGCTTGCAAAATGTTGTAGGCCAAACGAAGCGATTGGCCTGGGGCTTCTTCGCCCTGGATGAGAATCGCGTCACCGATCCCGTCGCACAGGAGAGCGCCGGTATTGGTCGCGGATTCGAGCAGCGTCTGAAGAAAATCGCGGTGCGGATCTTTGGAAGGCTGAAATGTGTCCTTGAGCAAAATTGGATGTCGCGCTTGCAAAGCGACTGCCAGCAGACGGTAGGCAGTGATAACGGGCAGGCTGGTGCCATCCTTGATCGTCACGAGCCGGGGTCCCGACGAGGAGTTGATTGCGGCGATTGCAGCGGAATCCGCCGGATCGACGGTCACGACAGGTTCCGAATCAGAAATTCCTTCCGGCTGGAAGTCGCCCATTCTACTCAGTTTGTGGGCGACGCCATCGAAGGTTTTCTGTCGAACAAACACGCGAATGGTTCCATCGCCGCCAACCTGAGTGCCGCAAACCTCTGTCTTCTGCGTCGCGCGTCGTTCGTAGACAAATGGATCGAACGAGAGCGCGCTGTCCGTACGCGATGCGGGCGCGTCTTCATTCCGGTGCCAGTTATACGGTGCGACCAGTGCCTGCGCCACCGGAATCTCGTGGACGCTATCCTCGGTGAGCGAGACGCGGACTGTGTCGCCGATGCCGTCGGCCAATAACGACCCGATGCCGATGGAGCTCTTGATCCGGCCATCTTCGCCGTCACCGGCCTCTGTGACACCGAGATGCACCGGGTAATTCCAGTCCGGACCCGCTTTAAACAGCCGATTAACGAGCAAACGGTACGCAGCAATCATGACTTTCGGATTGCTTGCCTTCATCGAAAAAATGAATTCGTGAAAATCGAAAGTGCGCGCGATTCGAGCAAATTCCAGAGCGCTCTCGACCATGCCAAGCGGCGTGTCGCCGTACCGATTCATGATCCGGTCGCTCAGGGAACCGTGATTTGTCCCTATTCGCAGACTGATCGCACGCTCTTTTGCGAGCTTGACCAGGGGCGCAAAGCGTTCGCGGATTCGACCGAGTTCGTCAATGTATTGCTGGTCGGTGTATTCTTTGACGGCGAACTTTTTGGAGTCTGCGTAATTGCCGGGGTTTATCCGGACTTTTTCAACCCATAGAGCCGCTTCCATTGCGGCTTCGGGCTTAAAATGGATATCCGCAACGATCGGGACGTCGCACCCTCTCTCAAGCAGACCCTGTTTGATGTTACGCAGATTCTGCGCGTCTTTAACGGTTGGGGCGGTGATCCGGACGATCTCGCACCCAACGGCGGCTAACTCCATGGTCTGACGAATGGATGCCTCAGTGTCCATCGTGTCGCAGGTGATCATCGATTGGACCCGGATCGGATTGTGGCCTCCGACGCCGACCTTGCCGACTTTGACCTCGCGGGTCAGGCGACGACTGTAGTTAAACGGGTCAGTGCAAAACGGGGCCTGCTTCATTGGTTTTCCGGTGGAGCTGGACGAGCCGGTACGCTGAACTTGGCTTTTCGGTTGCTGTTCCAGGGCAAATCCTGTGCGTCATAAAATGAGACGTAGATCATGAATCCGATCAAAAGAAGGGCGCACCCGGTTTGGACAACCTCGAGAACGCGCAAATTAATGGGCCGCCGGCGAATTCCTTCGATCAAAGCCAGCACGATGTGCCCGCCATCGAGCACTGGAATCGGGAGAAGGTTGATCAGCGCCAGGTTCACGTTGAAAACGACGCTGAACCAGAGAGCCATTTGCCAGCCGTAATCGCTTTCAAACAGCCGATAGTAGGTTTGCATGATCATGATCGGCCCGCTCATGTGTTGAAGCTTGATATCGGACTGCGGCGATAAAAGCGCGCCTATGGTGTTCCCGATCGTCTCGACTGCGGCATAAATCTGCTCCACCGGCGAAATATGGACCACCGACATCGTCCCGGTCCCGTCCCAGACAATCCCGTCGGAATCACCCGAGAAAGAGATCCCGATAATCGGCTTGTTCTGGCCGTCGGGCGTTGCGGGAAGAACGCGGACGGTGCGCTGATCGCCGGACGGGCTTGCGACGGTAAGCGAGAACGAGGAAGTCGGGTTTGCCTCGACACGCTTTACGACTTCCGCCTGGTCGTAAATCGGTTCACCGTTCAACGCCAGAATCCGATCGTTTGGGCGGATTCCAGCCACATCGGCAGGGCTGTTTTTGATAACGCTGAAAACTGCAGGCCGGGACGGCTCCATTGTCGACTGAATCATCTTTCCGTTCCGCTCGACAGTCAGCGGTATGGGCTTCCCAGGATTGGCCTGCTCCCATTCCAGGATATGTTGGGGGTGATAGAGCCTTTCGCCGCCGACCGCGACAATCTCGTCATTTGGCTGAATTCCGGCCTTTGCCGCGACGGAATCGTCACCCACCTTGAATACAATTGGTGTGATTGCCGGCGCGAGGCCCACCTGGCGCAGTGGTTTTCGTTCCCAGCCATTGGTCTCGGGCCGGGAAAAACCGGACTTGAGAGTCAAGATCTTGTCGCCACGCCGGATCTTGAAAGAAATCGTTTCGCCTTCGCTGCGGACGACGTACCAGGTGACGCTGTC
>CAZMNG010000738.1:0-2997 GCA_964567505.1 uncultured Chthoniobacterales bacterium | reverse complement strand
CATCAGACCCCCGCGGATTCGCCGCTTAGCACGCTTCAGTCCCGAACGACAACCAACCGTCAACCCGGATTACCTGATCCCCGCTTCCACTCTTCCCCTCTGTGTCCTTCGTGTCTTTGCGGTAAACCATCCTCTCTGCGTCCTCCCTTCCCTCCGCGTCCTCCCTTCCCTCCGCGTCCTCAGCTGAGTCGCATAGGCATCAGGACGTAGAGGAATGGGCCTGGGATTTTGATCACGCCAGGGCTCATCTCGTCAATGAGGTCGAGATAGACCTCGTCGTTCGGCAGGTTCCGGAGTGGCGCCATGAGAAATTCCGGGTTGAACGCGATCGAAAAATCGCGCCCCTTATACATCACGGGCAACGACTCCTTGGCTTCGCCGACATCGGGCGTGGTAGCAACGATATCGATGTTGCTCTTAGTGAAACTGAGCTTAACCGAATTGGACTTCTCGCTCGCCAGCAATGAGACCCTGCGAACCGCGGTCAGGAATGTTTCTCTTTCGAGGGTGATCCGCTCTTTGGCTTCGGCCGGAATCACCTGGCGATAGTTTGGGTAGTTACCCTCGATTAACTTTGAAACGAGCAGTGTGCGATTCAGCTCAAATGAAATCTGGTTTTCGCCGATCCGAAGTTTTACGTCCCCTTCCTCATGGACTAAACGCTGCAATTCTGTAATGGCTTTGGTCGGCACGATCACGTCAAGCTCCTGGCTCCTGGGAAATTCCAATTCGAGATCAACCAACGCGAGCCGGCGGCCATCGGTGGCGACCAGTGTGAGCTTGTTGTCTTTGAATGAAAACAGGATCCCGTTGAGCACGTAGCGCGTCTCGTCGGTTGAGATTGCGTAGGAGGTCTTCTTAAGACCGTCCTTCAGCTCTTTTTGACCGACCGTAAACTCTTTCGCGTCATCCAATCGGGTCAGAGGCGGAAACTCTTCCTCTGGCAGCCCGAGTATCTTGAAGAAGCTCGAGCCGCTCCGGATTGACGCGAGATTTTTCGAGTCGACATCGAAATAGATTTCTGATGCCGGCAACTCGCGGACGATCGCAAACAACCTCCGAGCCGGAAGTGTCGTGGCGCCAATCCGCTCGACCTGTGCTTCGATACTACCGCGAACGCCCACATCCAGATCAGTCGTGGTCAGCCGAATCTCTCCCTCGCTCGCTTGAAGGAACACATTCGATAAAATTGGAAGTGTCGTCCGAGTGCTGACGACATTTTGAACGATCGAGAGGCCTTCCAGCAGTTTGTCCTTGCTGATGCTGAATTTCATGTTGTGGGAGTATCAAATCATGTGCCCGAAATCTCCGCAAGTCGCTGGAAGTAAGGCGACGTCGTGAA
Source organism: uncultured Chthoniobacterales bacterium (assembly GCA_964567505.1). Taxonomy (GTDB): domain Bacteria; phylum Verrucomicrobiota; class Verrucomicrobiia; order Chthoniobacterales; family JAFAMB01; genus JAFAMB01. The sequence goes on along the minus strand of CAZMNG010000738.1, from coordinate 1,655 downwards.
TCGCTTCCAGGCTAACGAATATGACAGGTTGCGGCTCAGCGCATTCCCACAGGGTGATTAGAGAAAATTTTCCGTCCGGTCAAGAGCAACGACCCGCACCAGATTAATCCCGGCCAGACTCTCAGCGTTCCAGCTGCGTGTCGAGCATCAGAATCAACTGCCGCACCTGATCCTCTTTCTTCATTCGCTCCGTCACGGTTTTGTATGCATGCAGCACCGTGCCGTGATCGCGGCCGCCAAATGCGTCTCCGATTTCGTTCAAAGACGCTTTGGTATGACGGCGCGCGAGGTACATCGCTATCTGACGCGGAAACGCGATGTTTGCAGGCCTGCGTATGCTTGTCATGTCCGCAAGACGAACGTCAAAATGTTCCGCAACCTTCTTCTGGATCTGGTCAATTGTAACGGTCTTCTTCGCTTCCTCCTGCAGAATGTCTCTCAGGAGCTGCTCAACGGTCTCACGTGAAACTTCCCGGCCGCTCAGCGAGACAAACGACGCAACTCGCATGAGCGCGCCTTCGAGACGCCGTACATTCGTCCGGACCCGCTCGGCCAGAAATTCAAGGATTTCCTGCGAAAGCTGCACATGCAGGATCTGCGCTTTCTTGCGCAAAATCGCCATGCGCGTCTCAATATCGGGCGGCTGAAGCTCGGCCGTGAGACCCCATTCAAATCGCGAGACTAACCGCTGTTCCAGGTTCGTAATCTCGCTTGCCGGACGATCGCTGGAGAGGACGATTTGCTTGCGTCCGTCAAACAGAGTGTTGAAGGTGTGAAAGAACTCCTCCTGCGAGCGCTCTTTGCCGGCAAGAAAATGGATATCGTCAATCAGTAGAAGATCGGTTTGCCGGTATCGTTTCCGGAATTTGACCAGCGTATTGTGCTGGATCGCGTCGATGAATTCGTTGGTGAACCTTTCGCTGGAAAGGTACATCACTTTGAAATTCTTTTTCCGATCAATCACCTGCTGGCCGATTGCCTGCATGAGGTGGGTTTTTCCGAGACCAACCCCACCGTAAACGAAAAGCGGATTGTAGGTCTTCGCCGGGGACTGCGCAACCGCAAGTGCGGCGGCGTGAGCAAATTGGTTATTCGAGCCGACGACAAACGTCTCGAAGCTGTACCGCGGATTCATTCCCTGAACATTCCCCGGCTCAGGATCTTTCTCCTGGATCCGGGAAGGCGCTGGCTCGCTGGCCAGCTCGGCAGTTGGTTGAGCAGACGGTTCTGCTTTCCCATTTTCGCACACGCGAAATTTGATCTCCCGCGGACTGCCTAATACGGCGAGAGTCGCAGATTCTACTAGATTCAAGTAATTACTTTCGATCCAAAGTTGATAGATTGTGTTCGGCACCTGAAACGTAAGTGCCACTTCATCTGCAGCAACGAGTTCAATCGCCGCAAACCACCGCTGGAACGCGTCGGTGCTCACGTGGGGCTGAATGCCGGAGGCAATTTTCTCCCAGATCCTGCAGTAGCTTTCGTCCATAGGCGGGTTATCCACAGCATTGATTGGCAAACCGCGTCTGATCTGAGTGCCGTGCGTTCGCGAGACACGGCGACGAACCACTAATAATGCGTTGTGTTATTATGAAGGTCACTTCCTGCAGGGGAAACGTAAGACATTCAAACTACGCTACTTATACTTTCCGGGC
>CAZMNG010000737.1:0-3007 GCA_964567505.1 uncultured Chthoniobacterales bacterium | reverse complement strand
CACGGAAAAGTAGCAATCGCCGCAATCCTAAGAGAAAGTTAGGTATGTCGATCAAAAGCAGAATATTTGCGGAAAAGGCAGACATCACCAAACTGGCTCCCTGCAAGCCAACGAATCGATCGAGAAGGTTTTGTTCGCTTGTTTTAGCGATGAGATCTGCGAAAAAGGGCGACAAATGAAATCGCCGCCCTTTCTCGAATTAATTAACTTTTGAAGCTGGCGACATCATCGGCCTCGAGATAATCGACAAGGGTGGAGTTCTCCGGCTTGAGGTTCAGTTTGGTGCATTCGCCCGCGAACCAGTCCTTTTTCTCCGGATCGTCGTAGGGGCGATAGCCCTCTACTCCTGCGGACCACGCCTGTATTTCTTCGGACGTCTTGGGTGTACCGTGGTGATTGAACCAATTGACGATCTCGTCATCAGTTGCGCCCGAGGCCAAGAGCTTCTTCACCTCGTCAGCCGTTACACCCTTGAACTCGAAGAGCATCTGGTCGAGGGGACAGGCATAGTGGTATTCGCCGACGTTGCCTTCGATAGTGGCGCGGCCTTTGTCGATCATGCGTGCCATCAGTGCGTAGCCGGCGAGGCGAACGCGAGGACTACGGGGTGCTTCTTTGGTGAGGTTTCGATAGGTAGTCATAATTTCATTTGCTGTTTGCCGTCATTAGATGTTAAAACGACATATGCAGGTAATACGTCATTAGACGGATAATCGCAAGTGCTACCTTCCCACCATGACCGACGAGCCCGGCAAGATTGATCCCCGCATTCGCCGCACCAGGCAGATGCTCTTCGGAGCATTTCAAGAGCTCTTGGCCGAAAAGAGCTTCGATCAGATCTCGGTGCAGGATCTTGCTGAGCGGTCCACACTCAATCGAGCAACCTTCTACGATCACTTCACCGATAAATTCGCCCTGCTTGAGGCCATGATCGGCGAAAGATTCACTACGCTGATCGAGGCCCGCGTGGCAGGAAACGTGGGGACCTGCGAAGCAAGTTTAAGGCAGTTGATTCTGGCCGCGTGCGATTTCTTGGCCGAGGTGTCGTCCGGATGTCAGAAGCATCAGCGGCAATTTGAGCCCATAGTGGAATCCCGCGTGAAGTCCATTATGCGCGAATCACTCTTGGAAGGATTGCGCGGTCACAAGGCCAAATCACCGGAGCTGAAAGCCACTATGGTTAGTTGGGCGATTACGGGCGCCGCGCTGCAATGGAGCCGGGAGAGAGAAACCTCGGCGGATGAATTGGCGGACGCCGTTCTTCCGACTCTCCATACCGCCCTCCAGGCGGGGGAGTGAGGCAAAGCGGGAAGTCGGACAGGTCAAATACCGCTGATTGGGATCCCAAACTCTGAGCGGTGACCCGGAATCAAACGGATGAAACAATGCCTTTCCGCCACGCGCACCCACCGGCGGAAAAACCAGGAAACGAAATTTGACCTGTCCCTTGATCCCGGCGGTCACTTGACGACGCAGTTGCTTTCCGCTACAGACAGACCAGTGTCACTGTCCGATAGGGACTTTCACCCTACTGTTGGTGCGTACTTTCAGGCGCACTTCAATGGTCCCGCTGGGACGAGGCTATTTTTCTGATGACTCCAGGCACTTCGTGCCTGGCTACTATCAGACTGTCCCTCCGGGACAAAAGCCATTTGTCCCCCTCTCGAGCACGTCGCGTCAAGTTAATGCTTATGAGCGGTCGCCGGACGCGGCTAACCCCAATCCGGCCTAGGCCGGATCGGAGCTCTGTGCGTATTTCTCACGGGCTGTAAAGAATCGGTTAGCACCCTCCCACTCGTTCCACTGTTTATTCTCCAGTGAAAAGCGGTCGTCGGCTTTCGAACTCAAGCGTCCGCACCCTCAATGCCTATTCCGGCGCGGTTTCCTTCACTTTATCTGACCTGTCCCTCTTTTCCCTTACTCACAAGGTTCAAGGTCTGAAGTTCAAAGTTCCGAGCTGTGGCACGCCAACTGCCGGCACTTGCCGACCTCGCATCAATTTGCTTTGCTATCATCATAACGGCATAATCACATCATGCGAACCACTTTGATGATTGAGGATGATATCTACGACACCGCGAAACAGATCGCACAGAATTCTGGGCGCAGTCTGGGCGAGGTTATTTCTCAACTGGCCCGAAAAGGCCTCGCCGCTGAGCCCGCCTTTAACGTCGAAAATGGCCTACCTGTGTTCCGGGTTGGGGATTCTCCAGAGCAAATTCCTGGGGGTCGGGCAGCAGAAATCCTCAATGCGGAGGATTGATGGCCGCCTACCTGCTCGATGTCAACGTACTCTTGGCCCTTACCTGGCCGAGCCATGAATTTCACGACGCAGCTCATCGTTGGTGGACTAAGTCGAGTAAGAGATGGGCGACCTGTGCGCTCACCGAGCTGGCCTTTATCCGCCTTTCTTCGAACCCGCAGTTTACTCGCGACGCGGTTAATCCGCACGAAGCTGCCACGCTTCTCGAGCGCCTATCGGCTGTCCAACGACACGAATACTGGAATGAGCTCCCCCATTTCGGTGGTGAAGAATTCCGCAAATTGACCGGCCATAAGCAGGTCACCGATCTGTATCTGACGAAGTTAGCCCAACTCCACGAGGCGAAATTAGCAACATTTGACTCGCGCGCTCGAACCATCACCGCTCCTGAAATGTTGGAACTAATCGACCGCTAACCACAAGAAAATCACGCTTTACTACGGGCTCTGAGCCGCGGTGAGTTTGTTTCCATCAGCGTCTTGAGGAACGGACACAGAAGATCACGAAGGTCACGAAGATTTGGGACAGACAGCGCGCTTCGCTAAATCCAAAACTTCGTGATCACCGATCCGCCATCGTTTCGAATTTCCGATGAGCGTTTGCCAGCTTGGCAAATTCGGCCGCGGACGCGTCTACCAGATCGCTTAGCCGCCGACCGCAAAACGGGCAGTATCGGATGTTCACCGTGCTCGACTTGTTTATCACGAATCCCCGTGCCACCGAGTAAGCAAGGGACTCATCCTT
>CAZMNG010000736.1:0-3009 GCA_964567505.1 uncultured Chthoniobacterales bacterium | reverse complement strand
TTCGCCAGATCCAGTTGAACCAGGAACCGTCGCCGGAAGACAAAGAAGAACTGGAAGCATTCTACGTTCGAACACTTGAGCGACTCGAAAAAGTGGCTGCGATGCTAATGTCGCGTGAACCGCGCCTGGCCACAGAATTCATTCTCGAGAAAGAAAAGATCAATGTCGAATATCGGCGTTTTCGCAAAGCGCGTCTCGAAAAGCCGCTCTCCGTGCAAAGCGGTTCGTCGAATGTCTTTGACATGATGAACTGCCTCAGGCGGATCAATAGTCAGCTCACGTCGCTCGCTTACGGCATCGTAAGGGATTCGACCCCGCCGGGCGAAACACCCGCGCACAGTGCTGGCCTGGAAACGGAGGAAGCCTGGCCGGCCGGAGAGCGCGCAATTGGAAGCAAAGCGGCCCTTGATGAAGAGCACGTGATCAGCAAGAATTGAAGCAGTGCGCGCCCTGACTCCGCAGAGGATGCCTGCTGCGAAAATCTCTCCAGCGCTTTGGCCGGCGAGATTTTTCGGGGTTAAGACTTTGCGAATGCCAATGTAATGAAATACGCCGGAATCGTTCTTCTACTGATTTGCGCTTCAGCGCGTTTGAGCTGCGCAGACGTGGTCGGCACCTTGAACGTTCACACCACATCGGACGGGCATAGGACAACTGGGCGAGACAGCGGTCAGCCGGTACCGGTCCAAGTCGACTTTTCCAGAACTCAGGACGGCACTTACGAGATCACCGTCTGGTCCGGAGACCACCAATTCGAACCGGTTACCCGTGTTGAGGTCCACAACGGCAAGGCGACTTTGCGTGACGAGAACGACCACACGGGCCCAATTACGATCTACTGCCCGGCCACAGACCCCGGACGAAACGGACCGATAAACTTTCAGATTTTTGTGCAAGCCGTATTAGATGAGGCCAATAAGGGAGGCAGGGTGCAGATCGCTGAGGCAGATTGGCAGCTGAGCTCCATTGAAGACAATCAACCGGGGACGAAGGTTAAACCGCGGCAAATCATCTGTTCAGCCGGAAGCGATCTTGACCAGCACGCAACGGGTTCGTTCCTTATTAAGAATCAAAGCGACAAGTCCATGCGTGCCACCTTGTTTTTTGGCGGACGGAAGTACGGGGACTACGATCTCTCCAGTCACGGTAATCAAAAGGTTCAGGCGGATGCGTGGGGTGTAAATCCCGCGGTCGGGTGGTACGTAACCGTTCCAAACCACATCTCTTCGGGTGGGAAACAAATCGAGGCCGCCGGTCCGATTTACAGCACCGAGGCGGGAAGCGAAGCCGGCTTCAACACGGTCGAACTGAATGACCCGAATCCGTCCCCCACTGCGGCCCCCAGTCCATCGGCAAGCCCTGGTACAAAGCGTTGACCGGGAAGTCTCGTTTAAATAAGGGTCGTGTCTGCAGATTCGCTCCGGCTGCCTGGCGGCCGCCGGAGCGAATCTGCAGACACGACCCTGCCCACTAACGTTAGCACGTACACGCCGCCCGGATTGGATTCTGCGCTTGGAGAATTCCTTTGCAGCCGCGGGCCAAGGTAGAACAGGCATCTCTGCCTGTTCGTATGAGCTATACAGATATAGCTCTTACGGATCAGCCGCTATAGGACCGCTAGTTCAAACTTGCGCGGTCTGAAAATTATTTTGAGGGTTCCAACAGATTCTGTCGTTGGAGTTACTAAGCAAGGCTCGCGAATGCGAGACAGCCGAAAGCCTGGGCCCCGTAAATAACAAGTCCAGGCGTAAATAACTAACAAAACGCTTCAGGTCGCGGTCGGCTATGTCGGGCGCAGAGAAATGCGTTGCGAACGCATCGCCATCATCGGCACAAGCAAAATACCGATACCAAAATAGTGAAAACCAATGAAATGAACCTCGAAAAATTAGAGGTAAATCGTAATACGTCGATGCGTCCCCAAGAAGTTCTTGGACGGCTCGCGCGCGTTTGTGTCGTCGTTACTGCCACTGCATTCCTGCCAGCCCGACTCGTCATGGCAGACGCAGACGAGGAGACCCAGCAGATTCTTCCCTTCCCCACAGTTGTGGAGTCTACCGTTCCGACAAACGGTGATGTGAATCCTTACGGAGTCGCATTTGTTCCCGATGGCTTTCCGGCCGGAGGACTACTCAATCCAGGGGATCTGTTAGTCTCCAATTTCAATAATTCTCTGAATCTTCAGGGGACCGGTACTACGATTATCAAAGTCGCGCCTGATGGCCGGACATCTCTATTCTTCCAGGGAACAGCTCCACTCGGGTTAAGTACTGGATTAGCCGTGCTTAAGAACGGGTTTGTGCTGGTCGCGAACTGTCCGACCACCGGCGGTAACACCCCGATGGCAGAACCCGGATCACTTCTAATAATTAATCAGAATGGACAACTTGTTAACACAATCATTAGTCCGATGATTCAAGGTTCGTGGGACTTCACAGTTCACGACGACGGCAACAAGGTCAAGGTGTTCGTTTCGAACGTCCTGACTGGGACGGTGTCGCGTCTGGACCTGGTTCTGGACGGCGGTAGCGTTGTCGTCAAAAGCGCTGCGGTGATCGCTTCGGGCTACATCCATCGGCCCGACCCCGCCACGTTTGAGGTTGGCCCGACCGGGTCTGCCTACGATCCATTGAACGATATTCTCTACGTCGCCTCGACAGGAGACAATGAAGTTTTTGCAGTCAGAAATGCCGGCGAAGAAACCAAATCGAACGGCACCGGCCAGTTGATCTATCAGGATCCTATCCACCTGCATGGCGCCTTGGCAATGGTCCTCGCACCCAATGGGCATCTGCTCGTCAGCAACAGTGATGGGATCAATCCGGATCCCAATCAGCCCAGCGAAATCGTGGAGTTCACAGTGCAAGGGGAATTCATCGGTCAACTCTCGGTCGACCCGGCTCTCGGCGGAGCATTTGGACTGAACATCGTCCGGGTAACTGACGATCTGGTTCGGTTCGCTGCGGTGGACGACAACGCCAATACCATTACGACCTGGAAGCTATCTAT
>CAZMNG010000735.1:0-3015 GCA_964567505.1 uncultured Chthoniobacterales bacterium | reverse complement strand
GTTGTCGGTGGCGATTGCGCCGAAGGGGCAGGGTCGTCTCTGCAGATTCAAAAGCAGCAGGAGCATCACCAACGCAATAGTCTCAGCCAAGAACAAAAGCAGCGTTGCACATTAACCGCCCCATTGGCGCTTCAGGGTCTCTTTGGCTGCGTCCCGACGGTATTCAAAGTCGTCTTTGACTTGCTTGAGCCGGTCGATCTCAGCCTGGAGTTGCACCTTGCGCCACCCTTCGGCGCGATCCTTTCGATCTTCCAGAGTGTCTATCTGGCGGTCAAAAGCCTTTTCTTTCGCGTCCCATTCGTAGTCAAACCGATCGAACGCGGCACGGCGGTTGCGTTTAAAGGCCTCCTCCTGCGGATTGGATGGTCCGCGAAATCCGAACAGAGCAAAGTGCGTGAGCGCAGCCCAAGGGCCTGATCGGGAAGCCCAGTATTCCCGCCCGGGTTCAGGGCTTCCGAAGACGTGAACTGGTGTCCCAACCGTTGCTGCCTGGAAAAATGCGATCGCGTTTCGCTCAGGCATTCGCACACAGCCATGGGAATCGGGGTGTCCGGGTAGAAAACCGGCATGCAGACCGACGGCAGGCGCAAATTGCAGATAATATCGCATCGGTGCCGGCACAAATTCCAAACCGGGAGGAACCTTTTTGTAAATATCGGCATCCGGAACCACGATCTGTTTCGTGACGGGATCTCCAAAGAAGCCGTAAAAGCTCGACGCGTGGTTAACGTCCTTGTCGGTCACGCGGAAGTGACCGGTGGGAGTCTCATGCCCGGGTCGGCCGGAGCAGATCGCAGATTCAAGAATCACACGCCCGTGATCTTTTAAATAGGCTTCCTGGTTCGTTAAATCGATCTCGATCAATCGCTGAGCGAAACACGAGATGCCCAATGCAAAAAAAGCCCAGCTGAAAACTAGAAAATCTCTCATCCGATCGCTACAACTATCAGTAGCCGATCTCGGAACAAAAATCGATTTCAATCCGGCTCCGAAAAGCCAGAAAAGATTTGGCCGGTGAGATACACCGCCGGCCAAACCCGCTCATGACGAGGCTCCCACCTGCAAACAGACAAGAACCGTCCCGAGGCCGTACAGCACCTCCTTCGAGCCCTTTCAGCAATGGGCAGCTTCTAATCAGGAAATTTTGCTACTTCGCTTTGAGCTCGGCAAGCAGCTCCTTCTCGGCAGCGATCCAATCCGAGGTTTCGTCTCCGTGAATGCCGAGTGTGCGGCGCCGTTCAGCAATAAAATAAGCGCGCAAGGCGACCTGCTCCGCGCTGGGCGGAGCCGCAGGCTTCACCTGCGCTTTGCCCGCGCCTGTTTCTGCGCGAGAAGCAGAACCTGAGCCGGACTTCCTGCCGCCGAGTTTCTTGCTGGAGGAAGTAGAGGATGTCGACCGTTGAGAGCGTGGGAGATTCATATCTTTTCCTATTTGTCAGTCTTGTTATTGCCTGTTGTTTCGTTTCATGAGCGTGCAGCTGAGCGCTCCGGTCGTGCAGATTCCGCATCGCCCCGGATTTAATAAGGGTGCCAGTGTTGAAAAAGCCTCGGAGCTTTCACCGGCCGCCGTCACAAACGAGAAGCTGTCTGAACCCTCGAATTCCATGACGCACACCACCTCATCCAAGCCTCGTCGCGCACACATATGGGGTCATTCCAATTACCCGGCCACAACATATAGTGGTCAAAGAGAGCAGATGCAATACAAAAATCCACTGCCCCAAAAAAAAGTATGTCCCTCCTGCTGCAAACGGTTGAAATACGAGCCCTACTTTCGGACAGAGGAGACTCGGGACCGGGTATCAGGAGGAAATTTCCCAGCAGGAAGGCAGCGGTGTTCGCATCAATGCGAGAAGCAGGATAAAGACGACCAACAGGAGCGCGACCGCCAGCCAGACAGGGCTAAAACGGATGAGCCGCGGCTGAATCGTCATTCGTTCCCAGGGAAACATTTGCGACCCGTATCTTCCCAGATCAAGAGGAGTGAGGCTCTTGGGCGGCTCACCTTCAAACGCCTGCTCAAAAGCAGTACAGCAATCTTGACAAATATCCCCGTCCCGAAACATGCCGGCGCGACACACCTTGCAGGAAGGTCTCAAGAAACGCTGGTTCACCCTGCACAATAGATGTTAATGAAGGCCTAAGCGAATCGGCTGTGTGGGAAGGCACAAGCCAACTTGTCTGTCGAGTGACCCGCTGATCAACGTATGAAAATAGTGGTAACCGGCGCCGCGGGAATGATCGGGCGAAAGTTTTGTGAAACGCTCGCATATCGCGGCAGTATTGAAGGCAACAGGGTCAAAAAGCTGACGATGGCGGACGTCGTCGAACCGAGAGCGCCTGCCGACGCTCCGTTCGAAGTGGCAACGCTCAAGGTCGATATCTCGTTGCCCGGCAACGCGTCAACATTGGTTGCGGATGCACCCGACATTGTCTACCATCTTGCCGCGATCGTATCGGGTGAGGCAGAGGCCGACTTTGATAAAGGGTATGCAGTCAACCTCGCGGGGACTCACCAACTGTTTGAATCCATCCGTCGAGCAGCAAACCGGCCGCGGGTGGTCTATGCAAGTTCAATCGCAGTATTTGGCATTCCGTTTCCAGAGTCGATTCCGCAAGACTATGTCCTTGCGCCACTCACGTCGTACGGCACACAGAAGGCAATCGGCGAGCTGCTTCTGGCAGACTTCACGCGGCGCGGATTTTTCGATGGGATCGGCCTCCGCTTCCCGACGATCTGTGTTCGCCCGGGAAAACCGAACAAGGCCGCCTCGGGCTTCTTTTCCAATATTATTCGTGAACCGTTGAAGGGAGAAAAGGCGGTGCTGCCGGTCGGCGACGGTGTCAGGCATTGGTTCGCATCGCCGCGTACGGCGGTCGACTTTCTATTTCACGCTGCTGCGATTGATCTTGCCAACCTTGGCCCGTACCGAAATCTGAATATGCCGGGCGTATCTGCAACGGTCGGCGAGATGATTTCGAGCCTCGAAAAAGTCGCGGGAAAGGATTGCGTGA
>CAZMNG010000734.1:0-3016 GCA_964567505.1 uncultured Chthoniobacterales bacterium | reverse complement strand
CGGCGTAAGCCTCGAGATTGACCGTCGCTTCCATTCCCTCGCGCACCTCGGCGAGAGCTCGCTGATCAAGATTCGCTTCAAACCATACTCCGGACGCGATGATGAAGCCCGGATTCCCCGCCGTCTGATTATACTCGCCATTTCGAATCAGAACCCGATCGATCGTTCCACTGGCCGGGGCTCTGACCTGATAGTATTTCAGTTCTTCCTCCCGTTGAGTCACTAGATTCTGGGCGTCGTCGACCGCATTCTGCGCGATCTCCTTACTTTGGGGAAATCCGGCGACCGACATTCCCGCGTCCACCTGCGCCTGATTGTAGTTCAGCTGCGCAGTCGCGAGATCCATTTCGGCATTCACCAGGTCGAGACGCGAGGCAGCTCCCCCACCCGCCAATCTTCGAACGATTGCAACTTTTGCTTCGGCATCCGCGGCGACCTTTTTGAGACCGTCAATGCTGACCTGGGTCTTGTCCGGGCGTTCTGCCACCATCGTGTTGAGCGTCCCGGCACCAACGCGTTCCCGTTCCGCAGTTGCGTTGCCCAGCGCCAATTGAGCAGAATGCAAATTAATCGTTGCGATCGTGTCGTCGAGGTCGGCAAGGAGCTGCCCTTCCTTCACCTGATCGCCCTCTTCAACATGCAGAGCGGTGATCCGTGCGACGGGGACGACCGGAACATTATAAAAATTGCACTGCAACGTCCCCTCTCCAAGCACCGGCGTTTCAAAGTCGTGCCACACCGGATGTTCGGCCTCAGCTTCCATCGGTACGCCTAACAAACGCTGAACCTTCAGAGCCCGTGCCCGGAGTTCAATAACCCATAGACAAAGCTGGACCGAATCAGCGCCGGTCGTCTCAGATCCAAATTTAACACCTTCTTGAAGCGCTCCAGACCGGCCTTAAACCAGTGGTGCCGGCTGAGAATCGGCCACCCGATTCTTCCTGCAATGAGAACAACACCCAGAACAGCGAGCAACGGCAATATCCAGTTTGCACTGAGCCTCAACACCCGAATGCCAAGCCCGGAAACCGCGAGTCCGCCAGCGGCAACGAATCCCCAGGATGCAATCACAACGCTTAGCTCCACAGGCAGACTGATCGAGGCGATTGCCACGGGAACCCCAATCGCCGTGCGGCGTCAACTCGAGAACAAAATCCCCAGATGCTTCCCGGAAGCCAGCGCAGCGACTCTGAGGTCAGCCAGACTCGCATTCCGGTTACGTAAGGAATTGGATGGCCGAGCGCCTCAAGTATCCACGCCCACACGCCCGCGTTGAGAAACCAATAGGCCAGGCAGAGCGCCAGAGCGATCGCCAAATACCCTTCACTCATCCGGCTTAAACAGAGTCGCAGCTCAGGTGCTCGCGGCAACAGCGCAAATACAACGCACCCGACGGCCACCCACGGGGCCAACCGGCGTACAATCCCGAGGATCCGGGAACCTGACCTGTTTTCTTTCTGCGTTGGTAGCGTCGTCATGCTGCAACCGATTCTGTTGAAACCTTCGGTGACGGCGGCGACGGCCGGAATGGGTAGACGCGCCGGTAGACGGTTTCCAACTGATCGGTGATTGATTCCCAATCGAAGTATCGGCTGGTAAAGGCGAATCCCTCCTCCCCAAGGCGCCGAGCCAGCATCGGATCCACCAGAATCCGTAGCACCGCCTCTGCGATCGCTTCGGGATTTTTCTCCGGAACCAGCAAACCGGTGCGTTCATCTTTGATAACGTCACCAATTCCGCCGACCCGGGACGCGACGACCGGCTTGCGATTGCGCAACGCCTCGATGAGCACGACGCCAAGACCTTCCGTGTCCCCGCGGTCATCGTAAATAGCCGGATGAACGTAAACCGAACAGGATCGAAACAATTCCCCCAGTTTCTCGTTCGAGACAAAGCCTGCAAATTCCACGTGCTCGGCAAGTCCCAGTTCGCGTGTCAAAACCTCCCATTCGGCTCTGCAATCGCCATCACCGGTGACAATGAGCCGGACCCTTTGCCTGGCCAGAATCATCGGCATAGCCCGTAACAGGAAGTCAACGCCTTTTCGCTGAATCAGGCGTCCACAAAACAATAGCATCGGGACAGCCGGCTGATCCAAAAGCAGCGGCGCCGGCCTCCGGCTCGATTCGCACCGTTGCGCCGTAAGGGATGACCTGGGCCTCTACTTCCGATATCTTATTGACCAGGGCTGACGTATGGCCGCTGTTAGCCGTCACAGGCCGCGGAGGCCCGCAGGCAGGCCGCAAGAAGTTTCGTGGTTAACTTATTCCCCGCAGCAAGCGCAATCTCGGCGCTATGACAGGAAGAAACCACTTTTACACCAGTAAGCCAGGACGGAACCAGGGCCATCAGTCCGTGCGGGAATGGCCAATGCACGTGTAACACATCGATCTGCTTTTCCCGGCAGACTCTCCAGGCTGACCACGCGCCCGATAGAACATAGGTCACTATGAGAAGCTTCAGAACCGGTTTCTTCTTCAGCTTATTCGAGGCACCCTCACCGTGGGTGAGCTTCTCCCAGCGAGCCGGTGCATAGCGAAACCGGTGGACAAATGTTCCGTCAATCCGATGACTTTTAAGCCCACAGTACGACGGGGCGATCACGGTCACCTGGTGACCCCGCCTGACAATTCGATTCACCGATTCTTGCTCATCTTTAACCGGTATGACGAACGCCAGAGATGGCTTTCGAGTACTAGTGACTATACTACCCACTACGTCAGACATCAGCAGCCTCCGAGTAAGAACACCCCAAAATTTCCCTGCATCTGCGTACCAACAAAATCATTGGTCCACCGCAAACCCTTTTGTGTCCTTGTTCCGTTTTCTCATTCCGTTGCCCTCATTCCCTAGCCGGCCGAGTCGGTATTTAGAACTAACGGACGACGGCTATAGCAAGTGCCGTTCCGCTTAGGTTGGCAAATAGCGCCCTTTTTTTGCTCTCTTCGTAAAATCCACGGGCACGGAGAGATAAATCAAAACATGATGACGTCTCATCGGCGCAGCCTCCCAGACT
>CAZMNG010000733.1:0-3020 GCA_964567505.1 uncultured Chthoniobacterales bacterium | reverse complement strand
CTGGTGCTCCAGGAGAAAAACGCTCGTGCGGAAAGTGATTTGGCCGTCTTGCAAAAATGGAACGCGCTCGCGGAAATGAAGATCATGATGCTCAAAGCACAGGCCGCGCCGTTCCAATCCGCCATCGCCGTGATCGTATGGGACAAGGACCGGAAAAACGGAGTGCTGCAATTGGACAACCTCCCACCGCCCGGACCGGGGAAAGACTATCAGCTCTGGGTGATCGATCCGAAAAATCCGCAGCCGGTCAGTGCGGGAGTATTGACTGTTTTGAATAACGGTCCGATCCGAACCAGTTTCTGGCCGCGGGGCCCAATCGGGTCCGCCAGCGCATTTGCAATCAGTCTCGAAAAGACCGGCGGCGCCCCTAAGCCGGAGGGTGAGATAATATTGGCTGGGAACTAGCTCGCGGGGGTGGAGGGTCCGGGTTCAAAGTTCCGGGTTCGTAACGTCGAACCTTGAACTTCGAACCCGGAACCTCGAACTTCTCACCCGCCCCCCACCTCCTCCCGCGTGTTACCAAACTTTCACACGAAACAGATTGTTCGATTTCATCGTGTCTGAAATATTCCCCGTTTCATCCTGATGAAATCGACAGCGACACAGCTGGGAGCCCCGGAGATACGCCGCAGTTTCAGCTGGGTCGATTTTGTCGTCCTGATCGGCGTCTTTGGACTGCTTTGGACGATCATGCATTTCGGGCGCGGGATGGCGACGCACTTCGATGAGAATCAGTCGGTCGAAATCTCAACTGACATCCGTAACATCCCGTACTATGCGGGGCGTACAGTTCTCCGGATGTGGATCGCATTTGGATTCTCGCTGCTGTTCACATTCTCTGCCGGGTACGCTGCGGCAAAGAGCAGGGTTGCGCGGGCTGTCATCCTGCCGGCGATGGACATTCTTCAATCGGTTCCGGTGCTCGGATTTCTGTCAATTACAGTTACCGGATTTATGGCCCTGTTTCCGGGAAGTCTGCTTGGAGTTGAATGTGCGAGTATTTTTGCGATTTTTACGGGCCAGGTCTGGAATATGGCCTTTGGATTTTACCACTCGCTGGTCACCATTCCAGGCGACTTGAACGAGGCGGCAACAAATTTCCGATTATCCCGCTGGCAACGCTTCGGGACACTGGAGGTCCCAGCATCAATGCACAGCCTGATCTGGAACTCGATGATGTCGTTTGGAGGCGGCTGGTTTTTTGTCGCGCAGAGCGAGGCGATCACAGTGCTGGGAAAGAACATTAAATTGCCTGGACTGGGTTCCTACATGGCAACCGCGGTGGAGAAGGGAGACAACCTGGCGGCGATCTGGGCCGTGATTGCGATGCTCGCCGTGATCATCGCTTCGGACCAGCTTGTCTGGAGGCCGCTGCTCGCGTGGGCAGACAAATTCAAGATGGAATTGGTCGAATCCAGCGATGCTCCGGAATCCTGGCTCTACAGTTTTTTGCGTCGCGCGTATCTGTTCGATTGGTTTGAAGAAAAAGTTCTCCACCCTTTCTCAGATGGATTTGTACGTTTCAAGAAACGGCTTGGTTCGGTAGATGTCGTGTCCAGGAGCGCAGGAAAGGCAGCCTGGCGATGGCTTGTTCGCGCGGTGGGTGTGATGATTGGATTTTGGCTTGTTTACCAGATGGTGGTTGGGGTAATGGCAGCGGTCGCTGCGCTTTATAACCATATTACATGGCACCGATTCGGACATCTCTGTGCGTTGGGATCGCTGACCATGGGACGAGTCGTGTCGATGACGATCCTGGCGACCTTGATCTGGACGCCGATTGGAGTCTGGATTGGCTCAAAACCGAAGATCGCGCGCGTCGCTCAGCCATTTGCCCAAATCGCTGCGTCGTTCCCCGTGAACATGACCTTTCCGTTTGTGGTCTGGTTTTTTGTCGTTGCGCATATCAGCATCAACTGGGGCAGTATCCTGCTGATCGCGATGGGCACGCAGTGGTACATTCTTTTCAATGTCATCGCTGGTGCGATGGCCATCCCAACCGATTTGAAGGAGGCCGCCAAGACATACGGACTGCGCGGTTGGCCGCTGTGGCGCACGCTGATTTTGCCGGCGATTTTTCCGTTCTGGGTGACCGGCGCCTGCACCGCAGCCGGCGGAGCGTGGAACGCGAGTATCGTGGCGGAGGTTGCTACCTGGGGAGACACAACTTTAAAAGCGGACGGTCTGGGGGCTTATATTACCGAAGTGACAAACAAAGGGGACGTCCCAATGATCATCTGCAGTATCGCTGTCATGTGTATTTTTGTTTTCACGACAAACAAGCTAGTCTGGCGCAGACTCTATGACTACGCCGAAAGGCGTTTCCATCTGGACTAGACGAGATGATAATCGAACCACGCGTGGTCGGGACCGCAGTCAGGCAGTCCGCAGCTGCCGAGCTCTGCAACGTTACAAAGACCTACACCGTTGCAGGGGGGCGGGAGCTGAAAGTACTCGATCAAATTGACCTGGCGATTCATGAAGGTGAATTGCTGGCCCTGCTTGGGCAGTCCGGCTCCGGGAAATCGACATTGCTGCGATGCCTGACCGGACTGACATCACCGACGACCGGTCGCGTGCTGGCCTACGGCAAACCGTTGGAAGGAATCAATCCACATGCTTCGATCGTTTTCCAGACCTTTGCTTTGTACCCATGGCTTACCGTTGAACAGAACGTTGCCGTCGGTTTGATGTCGAAACCGGTGACTCACGAGGAAAAGGAGGTGGCCGTGAACAGGGCGATCGATCTGATCGGTCTCAACAATTATCACGACGCTTATCCACGCGAGATATCAGGCGGAATGAGGCAGCGAGTCGGTATCGCGCGGGCGCTGGTGGCGGAGCCGAAGATACTTTGTCTGGACGAAGCATTCAGCGCCCTCGACGTCCTTACGGCCGAGAACCTTCGCAATGAAGTCGTGACTCTCTGGCAGAAGCAGGCAACCACGCTTAAAAGCATCTTTATGGTGACCCACAATATCGAGGAGGCGATTGAGATGGCCACGCGTATCTGCGTCCTG
>CAZMNG010000732.1:0-3026 GCA_964567505.1 uncultured Chthoniobacterales bacterium | reverse complement strand
TCGGACCGTCTGGCAGCCAGTTTTCGGTCACGATTTCTCGTTTTTCGTGGAGGTTGTAATGCGTGATCCGCGTCGGAGACTCGAGTTTGCTCGCGCTTCGGACGAAATAGGTTGGCAACTTTTCTTCCCCCATCTCCGCCAGGTGCGACGTGTTGGAGCTGTTGTATCCGCCGACCACGAGCAGCAGATTCATCTTTTCCTGTAACAGCCTGCCAAGGGCGTCCTGTCGCTCCTGCGTTGCTCCGCAGATGGTGTCGAAAAACCGGAAATTTCTAGATCCGAGCTCCGGACCGTCGCGGTCGAGTATTGCGGCTCGAATTCTTCTCTGCACCTCTTCGGTCTCGCCTCGCAGCATGGTTGTCTGGTTGGCAACGCCGACGGCTTCGAGGTGGATGTCCGGATCGAATCCGGGAGAGTAAGCGTCCTTGAAGCGATCCAGAAATTCCTGCTTCCCGCCGCCATGGCGGATGTAATTGCAAACGTAATCCGTGTCCTTGAGCGTGAGAACGATCAGATAATGGCCACCCCCAAGACCGAGCGCGCGCGAAGCCGTCGCCTTCGTCTCTTCGTGCTCGGCTTTCCCGTGGATGATCGATGTGACCTGCTCGGTGGCGTTCTGCCGTACACGTTTCCAAACGCTCATGACATCACCACAGGTCGTGTCGACAATCTGGCAGCCGCGGTCCTGAATTTTCTTCAATGTGATCAGGTCTGTGCCGAAGGCAGGGACGATCACGACATCCTGCGCAGTGAGGTCTTCGATCTCCGCCTCATGGCCGCTGCCGAGCAGATTTTTGATCCCTAAGGCGGCGATCTGTTCGTTTACGAGCGGGTTGTGGATGATTTCGCCGAGAATAAAAAGACGGCTTTCGGAAAAGACCTTTCGGGCCGCGTACGCGAGATCGATCGCTCGCTCGACGCCGTAACAAAAGCCGAATTGCTTAGCCAGTCGCAGGGTTGTGTCGCGAACGGTGAGGATGCCGCCATTGGCACGGATCCTTTCGACAATCACGCTTCGGTAGTGTGATCGAACCTGCTCCTGCACCCTCGCCATGACGTCAGGTGTACGGAGGTTGATCTTCCGCGGTTTGACAGGGGCAGGGATGGAGTCGGCGGACATACGTGAAGTTTGCTGATTTCCTGGCTTCAAGATTACTAATCCTGCAGCAGCGGGCCCGGCAAGGGCGCAAAGACTGCATCCGAGACCATGTATGCGCCGGGAGGATCGGGATCGACGTAGTCCCCTGGGCGCGATACATTCTTGCCGATCGTCTGATCTTCGGGCTGCGATTGCTCAATGCTGACCGGTGTTCCGATCTTCACGAGCGCAAAAAATTTCGGCGCCGCCTGCGGGTGCAACCTGAGGCAACCGTGCGAATGCGGGATTGGCCAGACGGGTCCCTGGTGGAAACCGTAGGCCGGTTTGAATTCCGTCCAATAGGCCATTGGGTAGCCGACGTAATGATAACCGCTACCGGGCGCACGATCGCTCGTTCCAGGTCGAACGTCGCCTCCACTCACCCAAAAACCGTAGGTCGCGGATCGTTTTCTGCGGATCTTGTCGGTGACACGAAACGTTCCGGTGGGAGTGGGGGCGCCGGCTTTCCCGATGGTGGTGGGAGTCACGAGCAGCGGTCGATTGCCTTCCATGACATAGACCATTCGATTTTGCAGGGACACTTTCACACGCACAGCGTCGGGGTTCTTCGGTTTGTAAGCGACGACCTGGTAGTGCTTTGGATTGGAGGTCGTCGTCGTGAGGGCGCACCCGGTAAGGAGGGCGAATCCGATCGCTGTCGCGGCAAATAAGGGTCGAACGTAATGACTTCTCATACAGACGGTTAATAGCGCACTATTTTACTTCATTAGGGGAATTTGCAAACGAGGAAAACGCGGCGGGACTCGGCACCTGCGGGCTTTGGGCGCGCCACAAACCAGTCTGGGCCCGATCGGGACTCCGTACGCATTTCTCGCGGGGACGTGAAAAATGCGAGCCAGGATGTTCGTAAGGAGAAGCTTCCGCACTCACGGCTTGTCCCGATGCCACCGCGCGTGGTCGCGGATCTGTGGTGCGAGAGACTGGGCTTTTTCCGGGTGTTCCTGGCTTTCAACCTCGAGATCGAATTGCGTGGAACTATTTGCGTAAAATGGATAGGCCCGGGCCGGCGCCGAGGGCTTGTAGCGCCAATGTTTGTAAAGCCAAAGCCACTGATCAGGATGTTCCCGGATAATCGGTTCAAACTGATTCCAGCACACCTGGGTAATCTCCTGGTACGAAGTGCCGGACGGGAATCGAAGCCATGGCAGGAGGCGAATCATGTACCCTCCGCCCGGCCGGGGCAGAGTCACCCAGGGCACAATTGGAGCCCCGGTTCGCAAATGAAGGTACGCGTGAATCTGCGTTACGCGCATTTTCAAATTGAATGCCTCAATGACGACGGCAGCATCTCTGAGCTTGAGCGTCAGATCGCTGAAAAGAAATACCGATTCACCGCGGCGAAGCGCTTGCAACAGACGAGCAACGGCGTTGTCGGGGATAATGATCTTGTGACCAGGCGCTTCTCGCAGTTTTCGGAATACCGGAGTCAAAAGCTCGTTTTTGAACGGCGCAGATATGATCGTAAGGCCGAGGCCTTCGAACCCCAGAAATGAGCCGACCAGTTCGACGTTTCCAAAATGCGGTGTGATCGCGATAATCGGGCCGCCATACTGCAGTATTTCTCGAAACTTTGCCGGGTCTTCGAAGGAGATGAATTTCCCGGCGTTGCCGCATGTAAGCCTGGTGGTCCAGAAGAGCTGCAGGAAATTTTTCGCAAAAACCTGAAGCGATCGCTTCGCAATGCGGCGGCGCTGCCGGGGACCAAGCTCCGAACCGAATGCCGCTGAGAGGTTGGCGAGTGCGACAGCGCGCCCTCTGCGATCCATCCAGAATACCGCGGCGCCGGTGATATCGCCGAGCCTTTGAACGACGGCAAACGGCAGAGAATGGATAATCCTCCCAAATAAACTGACAAAAAAATACTCAA
>CAZMNG010000731.1:2476-3028 GCA_964567505.1 uncultured Chthoniobacterales bacterium | reverse complement strand
ATGTCGTTGCATTCAAAATGGGCCGTCGGCAAGGCGCGTAAACGAAGGCTCCAGCCTTCGCCTTTTCTGGCGTTAAAGGGCGCATATCTAAATTGATACGTAACCGATCCGGCGGCCGCCGGACAGCCGCTGGCCCATTTTCAACGCAACCTCCGGGCCGCGGCCAGTTGGCTGTTTTGCCCTCTTAATTCACCATTCCCAGGAAAGTCTTCTGCGGCAGCGCATCTATGGCTTGGCGTTGGGATACGAGGATCTCAATTATCACAACTCTCTACGCCATGATCTGCTCTGGTAGGCGCTTAACGGAGAGGGTTTCAAATTTTCGTTCTGGCCAAACGAGAACGATAAACCCATCCATGTACACGTTTATAAAGCAGGAGCAGGGCGAAGTTCTGAATTCAACCCGAGATTGGGTTGGCTTGGAAGATCGCTCAGCTTCGACGTATTTTCACAATTTTAGAGAACCAACAGTATGCCATCCGGGGAGCCTGGAAAAATCATTTTCATGGGTAAGATCGATCCTCGATTGATTCCAACGGACTCGGCGCCTCG
>CAZMNG010000731.1:0-2466 GCA_964567505.1 uncultured Chthoniobacterales bacterium | reverse complement strand
CTCGCTTCGAGGTCGTCGATCGAGTCATGCGGAGGCTTCCGCGATTTCTGCTCCCGAAAGCAACTGTAATGCGCAGAATGTCTCGGAAACGTCGGAGTTGTCTCAAAGGTTCTGGTGCAAACTTGAAAAGCTGGCCTTGTGGCGGTAACGGCCAGCTTTTCAAGTTTGCACCAGAACCTCGGGAACAAAACTGCAATCGACGCACGCCACCGTTTCCAACAGGTCGACCCGGACCGAGACCGGAATAGTAAAAGGCCGGATGCGATTCCCGTTCAACTCCTGGGCTGACCTAGGATCACATGATCCGGCGGATTGATTTGCAAGATCCTAGGCTGCAGGTGATTAATAAAGCTGACGCTCATGGCGAAACAGCGTACGCGACGCACGACCCGATTGTTCTTCGGCACGGTTCCCGACGATCAGATACACCGGGCTTATCGAGTCCGAATCGCCCTCTTTTTTGTTCTGGTTGTTACAATCGTCGCAGCACTGTTCCTGATCTACCAACTCACTCAAACTCTCAATCAATTATACCTGGCGGAGAGTGAGCGGGACCGCTGGCAACGGCCGGACGGCGTGATCGAGTCCCTGGAACTGAAAGACGGCAACGTGGTAGCGGACGTGGGTTGTGGAGTAGGATACTTCTCTCTAAAGCTTGCGCCGAAAGTTGCTGAGCACGGCAGCGTTCTGGCGGAGGACATTCTCGGTGAGTCGCTGACGTTCTTGTGGATTAGAGCGTTCTTACACCATCAATCCAACATTCGCGTTATTCGCGGTAATCCCGACGACCCTCATCTCCCCAAGGGAACCCTTGACGCCGTGCTCATTGCGAACAGCTATCATGAGTTCACGAAACCTTTAGCCATATTGGACCAGACGTTTCGCGCACTTCGCTCAGGTGGACGACTCGTTGTCCTCGATCGCGGACCTCGGTCATACCACGGAGAGTCCCGTGAAATCCAATTGCAGCAATACCAAATCGCCGCTTCGATAGCAGAAGACGAGATTCGCCAAAGCGGTTTTGAAATAATCAGTCGGGACGACCGTTTTATCGATCGACCGGCTGTTGAGCGCCCGGGCGACCGGCAGGATGATCACGTTTGGTGGCTAATCGTTGCTCGCAAACCGTGACTCGCAAAATGCGAGCCGTTTTTCGACGGAAACTCGCTAATTGCGAGTCGCATCCCCTGCATGGCCTCGCCGGCGTCTTTGTAAGTAGCTGATAAGAAGGCCTGTTTTGCGATTTGCAGTTTTGTGGCATGGGTCCCGCATTGAAGACTGGTGCAGGGGGTGTCGAAGGAAATATCGGCGGTGCTCCGGGTTCGGACGACTGTCGATGTTGGCTTTTCGATTTTCCAGTCAGGACCCTTCATGAATGACAACAAGAAAAAAGTCGTCATTGTGGACGACCATCCATTGTTTCGAGAGCGCCTCTCTCAGCTTATCGACTATCAGCCGGACATCGAGGTAACTGGAGAAGCTGAAAGTACTAAGGATGCAATCCAAGTTATTCAGAACACATCGCCAGATCTGGCGATAATTCAAGGAACGGACGAAGTCTTGGTGGCCATCAGGCGAGTACTTGCCGGAGAAATCTTTCTTTCGGAGAAGATGACTTCGCGATTGTTGAAGAATCTGACCACTACCGAGGTTGAGGGCACATCCGGACCTGTCGATCGTTTAACTGATCGCGAATGTAGTGCTAGATTTCATTCGGGTGTGGCTACATGCGAGGATGTTGTATTGTCGGTAAAGCGGTTGCCAAAACTGTTCGTTTCTCGGTTCTTGACCACGGACCGGGCATTCCGAAGGAGTTTCAACGGCGCGTTTTTGAAAGGTTTTTCCGGATACCAGGGACCGAAGAATCTCATGGGGTCAGACTTGGGTTGGCGATCGCTAAGGAAATCATCGTTTCGCGCGGTGGGAGCATCGGGCTTCATAGCAGGCCGGGCGAGGGGGCTGAGTTTTATTTCGAGCTTCCCGTGATCAGAAGGAATGGCAACGGAGTGAAGTTGTGAGTGCGAAAATTCTGATCGTTGACGATGAGAGGAACGTTCGGCTGAACTATCGAATCACCTTGGAAACGGAGGGATACGAGATATTCGAAGCTGTGTCGGCTGCGAACGCTTTGGACGATATGGTTGGGCGATCCTTTGACCTCGCGATCCTTGATATGCGGATGCCGGCGATGGATGGTCTCCAGTTGCTGGCGAAGATGCGGGAAGTCGCAATCATGGTCCCGGTGATGATTGTCACGGCCTACAGCGACGTGCGGCACGCGGTGCAAGCGATGAAGCTGGGAGCGATAGACTTTTTGGAAAAGCCTCTCCGGCCCGAAGCTCTCCGCCGCATTGTCACCGAGATCCTAAAGCGTCACGATCCGCAAAAGATTCACCCGGCTGAAAGCTACCACTCCCACATCGCAGCAGCCAAACGTTATTTGAATTTGCGATCGTTCGCGATGGC
>CAZMNG010000730.1:0-3037 GCA_964567505.1 uncultured Chthoniobacterales bacterium | reverse complement strand
TCGGTTTTCTACACACTATGCGTGCCGGCCAGACCTGCAAGCGCGCTCGGCGCGTGGATCTGTTTCAAATCATCTCGCGGGTCGGCGACACTTTCGCTTGCTTTATCGAATGGAAAGAGGATTGTAGGGCCCTGTTTGCACAAGTTCGAAGCGCGGTAGATCGTCAGGTGAGGTTCTCTCGATGGTGATTTTAATCCGGTCCACGGAACGGCTCTGGAGCTGGCAAATCACTTATAAGATAACGAAAAATGAAACTCTACGTTGGAAATCTATCCTTCGATTCAACCGAAACGGATCTTCAGGATCTGTTTGAGAAATTTGGCACCGTGTCAGAGACGCACGTCATCAGCGATCGGGAAACCGGCCGCTCGCGTGGGTTCGGCTTTGTCACCATGAGCAGCAATTCCGAAGGTCAAGCCGCGATTGCCGCGCTGCACGGAAAACAGATCGGTGGCCGTACGCTGACCGTGAACGAAGCTCGTCCGAAAGAAGATCGTCCTCGCGGGGGTGGTGGTCGAGGTTCTTTTTCCGGGTCAAGGCGCTAAACGCCTTTAGTCAACTTGCGCCGCAGGCCTCCGGGTCTGCGTGCGCATATTGGAGGCCGTCCCGTCCTGCAGGCGACGAAGCCGTGCTGGACTGTCTCCGGGTAATTTATGTGAACTTAGATTCCGTATAGCATGTCCACCGAATCGGCCATTCCAGTCGAAGGAAAAATCGTTTCGATTCTACCCGGAACGATGTTTCGGGTGGAGTTGCCCAATAACCAGGTGGTGCTCGCGCACATCTCCGGAAAGATGCGAAAGCGCTTCATCCGGCTTAATCTCGGCGACCGTGTAAAACTGGAAATGTCGCCGTATGACCTGAGCAAAGCCCGAATCGTTTATCGACTGGGCTAGTGCAATAACCTCACGAGCCCGGGCGCTCGCGACATTTTCGCGCTAATTAGCTTCACAAAAAACGGGATTCATACACAGTGTGCGTCCTAGTGGTACTTTTGCGCGCCCTGAGAAGATAGAAAGTCGGCATGTTTTCACGAATCCCCTTTGAGAAAGTCAACTGGACGATCAGCTCGTTCTTAATCGGTACACTGTTTTTGACGGTTACGGCGGTTCCGGTCTACCTCTGGTTCTTCGGCCTTAACGCATTCCAGGTTGGATTATTTTTGGCGCTGTTTTTCGCGACTGGATTTTCAATCACCGTCGGGTATCACCGCCTCTTTTCGCACCGGGCGTTCGAAGGGCACTGGCTCGTGAGGCTTGCTGTGCTGGTATTCGGTGCGGCGGCATTTGAGAACTCGGTGCTGCTCTGGTCGTGCGAACATCGGAGCCATCACAAGCACGTCGACCACGACGATGATCCGTACTGTATTTCCCAGGGATTGTTCCATGCTCACATTGGCTGGCTCCTGTTCAAGCTCGAGCCGCCGCCTCCGTTCGACAACGTCGCCGATTTGAAGAAGGATCCACTCGTGATGTGGCAGCATCGCCACGTGCAATTGATCGCCGTGATTGTCTCCTTCGTTCTGCCGGCATTGCTTGGGTATCTCTGGGGGGGCTGGATTTCAGCGCTCGGTGCTTTTCTGATCGCTGGAGTCGCCCGGGTCGTAGTGGTGCAACACTGCACCTTCTGTATCAACTCGCTCTGCCATTATCTTGGCGACCGGCCTTACTCGACTAAATGCAGCGCGCGGGATTCCTGGCTAATGGCAATCGTGACGCTCGGCGAAGGATATCATAATTTTCATCACGAATTTCAGCATGACTACCGCAATGGAGTGAAACCGTGGCACTTTGATCCGACGAAATGGATCATCTGGACATTGTCCAAACTCGGGCTCGCCAAGACGCTTCGCCGTGTTCCGGAGGAAAAGATCATTCTAGCCGAGCTGCGCGAGGCTCAGCTCCGGCTCGCAGCCAGCCTTTCGGACGGTCGCATGAATGAGACAACTTCCGCGGAAGTCGCAATGGCCCATCAGCGGCTGCTGGAAATCGAAAAGAGTTGGTCGGCCCAACGGCAACAGAGAGTTGCCGGGAACAATCAGATGATCCCGATCATACATCGCGAGATTCAGGCTGCCTTTCGCGTCCTGCGCCGCAAAAAACCGCAACGTACTGGGGTCGGAATCCGAGTCGGTAACCTGTCCGACCCGGTCTGAACCGGCTGCGGTTGAGATCTGCCTGATCTGACCATCTATACCGCTGTTCGCTCGACCGAAATTGAAGCATCCAATAGGCTTAAGCCGCTCCGGCCGCCTGGCCGAAGTCGTGAAATTTCAGTAAATGACGAGGACTTCCCCGGACACACTTCAGCAGAGGCGCTCTAATGCGTCATTCATTTTCTTACGAGATTCGGAATCAACCCTCCGCGCTGCAATGCCTGACGCAGGAGCTTGAGGCGACGCTGTCTCGCGAAGTGGTGGGCGCCGACACTCGCACGACGGTCTTGTTGGTCATCGACGAACTGGTGTCCAATCTCTTAAAATACGGCTTCCAGGTGGGCCCGGATCAGCGATCTTTTGTAAAGATCGACATTGATGACGACTCCCTGAAGATTGAACTGAAAGATAACGGGCGACCGTTTAATCCTTTGGTTCGGCCCGAGCCGAATTCGCTTGGCCAAGGATTACCGGATCGACCGGTGGGCGGCTTGGGCGTCTATCTGGTTTTGAAAATGATGGATGAAACTGAGTACGAATGGATCGAGCCTTGGAACTGCCTGAGGTTGAGGAAAAATATTAAGAAACGTCATGATGACCGCGAAAACTGAATCCTACGCCGGGTGTAAGATCTTGTCCGTTGGCGGCCGGATCGATTTCGAATCGGCGCTGCAATTCGAGCATCACGTGAACGCGATGATTCGGGAGGTTTCGGACTATTACATCATCGAGTTATCGCAGGTCGAACTGCTCAGCAGCGCCGGTCTGCGAGTGATGCTCTCAACAGCAAAGCGTGTCGGACAACGAAATGCCGCGCTGGCTCTCGCTGCGCCGAGCTCGGTGGTACGTCAAGTGTTCGAAATTTCGCATTTTAATATGTTG
>CAZMNG010000729.1:0-3039 GCA_964567505.1 uncultured Chthoniobacterales bacterium | reverse complement strand
GATATTCGACTTTGTCTCCTTCTGGCAGGCGCTGGAAGATCTCGACGACGTAGTGCCGCATGCGATCCAGTCCGAGCTGCTGATGGGCTCCGAACGGCTGATGGTGCGCGCAACACTCTGGTTCCTGCGTTATTGGAGGTTGAGCGATGACATCGCGAAAACCGTTGAGCATTTCGCCTCCGGGGTCAAAACCCTCGCCACGAATCTCGACAGATTTTTGTCTCCTGACCTTAGCGCCGGTGCGAGGCAGGCAGCGGAACGCTTGGCCCGAAGCAAGGTTCCAAACGATCTCGCCAAGCGTTTGGTGAGTTTCGATTCCCTTTATTCAGCGCTCGATATCGTTGAGACAGCAACTAAAGCGAATCGCAGTGTCGAGGTAGTGGGGGGTGTGTATTTTGGCGTGGGCGGAAGACTCGACCTGTCCTGGCTGCGCAAACAGATCGGCAGCTTACCTGCGGATACCCACTGGCAGGCGCTTGCCAAAGCGGGGCTCACAGACGATGTGTCCGGCCTGCAACGAGAGCTTACCGCCGTGGTGCTGAAACTCACCCCCAAAGTGAACATGCCGGACGCGCTCATCAAGGAGTGGGAAGCGCAAAATGAAAGCGCATTGGGACGCAGCCGGCGGGTGCTGGCCGATCTTCGGTCCGCCGGGAACCTCGATCTTTCGATGCTGTCCGTCGCGTTGCGGGAGCTGAGAAATTTGGCTCAACCTGGCTTTGCCAACGGTTGAGACGTGCCCGAGAATCGTGCGAAGATAAGGCTGATCGCCCGCCTCTCAAATCGTACTCCGCTTTAGCTGAAGCCCAGGGCAGGCCGTTGACGGCGTGGCTTGTTTTCGCCACCATTTCCATCGATGCGCTGGTACTACGGCACAGATGGACAAACGCGGGGGCCGGTCGAGGAAACGACCCTCCAGACGCTCGAGTTGTCCGGGGACATTGAGTGGTCCACACCGGTCTGGCGGGAGGGGATGACCACCTGGCAACCGCTCGGAGAAATATTCGGTCGTCCCTCTGTCCAATGCCATGAGTGCAAGCGAACCGTTGATAAGGAAGCAACCGTTCATTACAGAGATCTCTGGATCTGCCCGAGATGCAAAGACTCGTTTTTCCGCCAGGTGCTCGATGGCACAGCAAGCGAAGAAGCTAGGGAATATTCCGGATTCTGGGTGCGGCTCTGTGCTCGACTGCTTGACGGATTGTTTTTGGGCATCTTGACGGTTCCACTGACCTTGGTGAACGAGACGCTCGCGATCCGGATGCTCAGAGGCGCGTCGGAACGAGGGGTGACAAGGTTCGAAGATCTGCCGCAGCTTGGGACTTATCTGACTCTCCAAGCCGTGTACGTTCTTGTCACCTTCGCGTTGGGGATCGTTTATGAGACGCTTTTCGTTGGGCGTTTCGCCGGTACGCCCGGAAAACTCATTCTTGGGGTCCGCGTCGTTCGGTCCGATTTCTCCCGGGTTTCCTACCGGCGAGCAGCCGTCCGGGTTTTTGGAAGAATGCTGAGCGACATGACGCTGTACATCGGATACCTCATGGTTCTCTTTGATCCGCAGCGCCGCGCGCTTCACGATTACATTGCCGACACGAGAGTGATAAAACGGGAACAACCCGCGCCGCCGGCGCGGAACTAAACATTATTGCCGGCATGGCCACCCATCTGAATTGCCCTCGATGCAGCGAACCGATACCCGTACCGCCCTCCGGTAAGACGGAAATGCAGCGGTGCCCCACCTGCAGCGCGAATGTCGAGGCGGCGATTTTCCCCGCTTTGCTCAGTATGCCTGTCACGCGAACGAGAATCCAACTTGCGCAAGGATCGGACGCTGGGTGCTATTTTCACTCTCGATATCGCGCAGTCATCCCGTGTGGGGATTGCGGACGGTTTCTCTGTGAACTTTGTTCGATCAACGTCGGCGCACGAGTATTGTGCGCGGAATGCATTTCCAACTTGAGAAGGCAAAAAAGCGAAACCGGGCTCGTGCATCATGCGGCGCTGTTTGATAACACGGCGCTTTTCCTGGTGATCGGTCCCGCGGTCAGCCTTTTCCTTAGCATTTTCACACTCTTATCGGCTCCGGCCGCGCTGTTTCTGTCGTTCTATTACTGGTCAAGACAATGGACCTTGCTCGGCCGATCTCGGACCCGGTTCGTCATCGCGATGATCTCATCCCTGCTGTTGCTGATTGGCTGGGCAGTCGTGATTTACACCGTTGTGACAGCCCGGAGTTAAGAGTTCTGAACACGAGACCATGGCATATACCAAGATCTCAAACGGCGGTTTGCTGATGTCAATTCTTCCCGGATTGAGAACCAAGCTTTATCTCGGGACGGATCATCTTCTCCTGGTCGAACAGTTGATCCTGGTGGAGCGATATAAGCGCATCTATTTTCGGGACATCCAGGCGATTACCAGAGCCGGCAGCGCCAGGTGGATTGTGTTCGGTGTGATATGGGGTCTACTTGCTCTGGTCAGCGCGTTGATTTTGCTGATTCACCATCCGGTCGCTCTGGGTATCGGCTCCATCTTTACGTTGCTGTTCGGACTCGCGTTCCTGCAAACCATTGTGCAGGGCCCGACCTGCATCGTCCGGCTGCAAACGGCTTCTCAGACCTATCGGATCGCACCGCTGGAACGAGTGCGCGCTTTTCTCAAAGGAATGGAAACGATCGAACCGCTAATCCGAAATGCACAGGCGCTGACGACACCTGCTGCGAATCCCGGCTCCACGCTCTTGTGAAATGTTCAGGCTAGCCGGAGTGTGCACCAGTTACGCAAGCGAAAATGGACCTCGTTCTTCAGAGATGCAGCATCCATCGTGACCGCGAAGCGGTCGTCCGCTGCCCGGGATGTAGTGGCTATTTCTGCAGGGAATGCGTGACCGAGCATGAAGGAAAATTCCTTTGCTCAAGCTGTCTTCGGCGGAAAAGCGGGCTGGACCGGCAACGCACCCGCACAGGGGGCAGGATCGCCGGCGGCATTGGCGTGATAGTGGGTGTAACGATGGCATGGTTCTTATTCTATCTCGCAGGA
>CAZMNG010000728.1:0-3039 GCA_964567505.1 uncultured Chthoniobacterales bacterium | reverse complement strand
CCAGGGTCGGAATGTCGTCCCCGTCGCCGGTTCGCTCAATCCAACAGGTGAGGGTATTATCTGGCCGCGCCTTCAGCGCTCGGTCACGATTAAAAACGATTCCTGGGCCTGCGCTGCGCTTCAGCCCAGGCTTCAAATCCGGTCGCGCCTTCGGCGCTCAAGGCGCGAGTATCGTAACCCGTTCATCAACACGAGACGTTGACGCACGCCTGGTTGAATTTACCCACGTTGAAAAACACCCGGTCGCCGGGTTGTTGGCGCCGAAATCGCGTCAGAATCGATTCGCGCACGCTACCGCAACCCAAGCGTGGCATTCGTTGTACTTCTTTAATGGTCCACAATGTGCCACCCAGCCGGAACGGTCGGAAGATAAATGCTGTAGGCGTAAGCGCCGCTGTTCAGAATCCAGATTCCGCACTCGCCGGTGACGGTATTTTCCCACGCGAGATCGGCCTGTCCCGTGCCGAGAAAGTCGGCTGCGCCCCCGATTTGCCACTGCACCGGGACAGTCGGAAGGTTGATACCGTAGGCATAAACACCACCGTGGAGGATCCAGATTCCGCGCTCACCGGTGACGGTGTTTTCCCAGACGAGTCCGGCCTGCCCCGTGCCGAGAAAATCGGCTGCGCCGGCGAGATGCCACTGAACCGGCTCCGAGGGAAGATTGATCGTATGAGAATAAACGCCGTTCTGGAGTATCCAGATGCCGCGCGCTCCGGTGACGGTGTTTTCCCAGACCAGATCGGCCTGACCCGTGCCAAGGAAATCGGCCGCGCCGACGATTTGCCATTGTGTCGAAACCGTGGGGAGCGGGATCGCGTAGGCATAGACCCCGTTATTGAGTATCCAGATTCCGCACTCGCCGGTGGCTAGATTTTCCCACACCAGATCGGACTGGCCGTTCCCGAGAAAATCGCCTACGCCGGCTATATGCCATTGCGTCGGTTCGGTCGGAAGATAGACACCGAACGCGTAAAGTCCGTTGTTGAGTGCCCAGTAGGCGCGCTGGCCGGTCACGGTATCCTCGAACACGAGATCGGCCTGACCGTCACCATTGAGATCTTTTGCGACGATCTTTGTGAGTGACTGAAAAAGCTCGTCGAAATTCGGCGTACCGAGTCCGGTGCAGAGGTCAAATCCCGGGCCGGCATTATAAAATCCGTTTGGACCGTTGCTACCGGTGACGATGTCGAAGAAATCTGTTCTGCCGTACAGCGGGTTTAACGCGTAAGTCTTCAGACCGAGGAGCCCGAGAGATGGCAGACCGAGACCGGCGCGTCCCTGATTGATCCTGGCGCAAAAACCAGCCCAGCACGGTGCGCCCCAGCTGGTGCCGCCCACTACGTAAAGCTCGCCGTTCAGGAGCAGGTACCCTCCTGTGTTCAAGTCGGCTACCGACGCCACATCCGGCACGAGCCGACCTGTGCCGGCCGGCATTCCGGCACCCGTCTGCCAGGCGGGCCGGCCGAACACCTGACTTTGGCCGCCGCCCCCGTAAATCCATGCCGATTCGCTTGCTCTCGCGCCTGAGGCGGTGTTGAGGTAAAGACTGGTGCCGCCCACTGCGGTTACACTCGGATCGCACGCCGGGCTCTCAACCTGCAACGGCCCGGAATTGTCTCCGTAACCATTGGGTCCCGGAGTGGAACCGCCATCGCCGGCCGCGACGCAGATCGTTACCCCTTCGGCGGCGAGCGCGGCAAAATATTGTGAATCGGTCTGAAGCTGGGAGGGCGCTTCGTAGAGTTCGCCCAGGCCGTAGCTCAAAGAAATCTGGTGCAAAGCGGGTTGGGAAGGCAGGTCGTTAATGATCGCCTCGTACGCTTCATCGAGATGAACAAACGACAGGTCCGTCGTCGCGTAAATGCGGACCTTGGATCCCGGGGCAATGCTGCTGCTCCATTCCGTATCGAGTGTCTCTTCGCCGGAGGGGCTTGGGAGCGCGCCGGCGACCACTTGAACTTCTTCAATGTTTCTAAGGGTCTGATTGATGCCGTTATTGGCCCAGAAAGTGGTCAGATCACTGCTCGCTGGAAAAGTGTCAATGACAATACCGATTTCCTGCCCGTTCCCGTCTGAGGTCACACCATTGGCGTCATACGCGTTGTTGATTTCAGGAACCGTATACGGTGGCAGGTTGTTGATAAGCTTTTGAGGCTGGAGCGCTGGAACGATATAGGAGTGGCGCCGCGGATGGAGATGGGGCTGCAGTCCGTTGATTCCGATAACCACTGATGCGATTTCCCCGGGAAGGCTCGGCGGTGTTAATGCCGAAGTATATTCGGAACCGGCCATGTTGACACGGCCGAACTTCGTTCCAAGAATCCGCTCAATTTGCGCAACGGTTCCGGTTGCAAAAATGCTCAACCGATCCGAGGTCGCCGGTTTGACCGAAAATCCTTGGGTGGCCAGCCAGTTTGCGACCCTCGCGTAATCGGCTTCCGTGGGAAAATATTTTGCCGCCATCTCCTGAGGGGAGATCACTTCATTTCGCGCAATCCGCTCTTTGAGTCCGGAGAAATCGCGCATTTGCAGGGCGACGGAAAACTCCATGGACGTTTCGGACTCAGGCTGGGTCAGATCATTTCGCACAAGCGTCGCCGGAGCCGGCCGGTTCGGGCGGGCTTCAATTCCGGCGACACTGTCAGTAAGCGTCACGCGTTCCGGTCCGGCAGCCGCGCCGGATTGGGGCGATTGCGCGGCGAGCCGCGGGGAAGCAAACCCGATCGCCAGGGCAATAAAACCGAGGCTTATTCGCGGACTTCTCAGACGGTCGAAAATTGATAGCGAAATGGGCGGAAACATAAGCGTTCGTCTTGGAGGGACGTTAGCCTGTTATGAGCTCGTCGCCATGGCAATGCGTGATTTTTGCGTGCCCTGGGCCCGAGACAGCGTGCCTTTCGTCACGAT
Organism: uncultured Chthoniobacterales bacterium; assembly: GCA_964567505.1. Taxonomy (GTDB): domain Bacteria; phylum Verrucomicrobiota; class Verrucomicrobiia; order Chthoniobacterales; family JAFAMB01; genus JAFAMB01. The sequence continues at coordinate 129 of CAZMNG010000728.1, read as the reverse complement.
CAAAATGGGGCGGCAAGGCGGTCCGGGTGGACTGGCCTTGGATCGATGGTTGGAGTCAGGGCAAAATGGCACGAAGCAGTCCGTCTCCGGACACGCTGCGCGTGAACGCAAATCGTTACGGCGCCGGCA
>CAZMNG010000727.1:0-3041 GCA_964567505.1 uncultured Chthoniobacterales bacterium | reverse complement strand
GGCGGCAATCAAATCGCTCGCATCCTCTCTTTCGATTGGGACCGGTGCGGCCGCTGGACGCGAGGGCCAATCATTCAAATCGGCGCGTCTCTCGGATCGACGATCGGCCAAATTGTTCCACTGGTGGCCTGGCAACGGATCACGCTCGTTGCTGCGGGCGCCGGGTCAGGCATCGCGGCCACCTTTAATACGCCGCTCGGTGGAGTACTGTTTGCGGTGGAGTTGATGATGCCCGAAGTGAGCGCCCGGACATTTCTTCCTGTCGCGCTCGCGACTGGCACGGCTACCTTCATCGCACGGCTCTTTGTCGGGTTGACGCCGGCGTTTCAGACGCCTCCTATACTGGCAGTCGATCATCACCCGGCTTCTCTTTATGCTCTGCTGCTGTACGCGTTCGTCGGGATATTGACCGGGCTCGCTGCCACCGCCTTCATCCAGGGGCTGCATCGGACCGAGGCTCTTTTCGACCGCATCAGCAATCCCTATCTTCGTCATGTCGTTGGAATGCTGACGGTTGGCGTCATGATCTACACGCTATTCCAAACATTTGGACACTATTATGTTGAAGGTGTGGGCTATTCGACGATTCAGGATGTACTTGTGGGGGGACTGCACGCGGCGCCGCTGCTCGCGCTTCTGTTTGGTTGCAAGCTCGTCGCCACACTCGTGAGCCTGGGTTCGGGTGCTTCTGGTGGCATCTTTTCACCGTCACTCTTTATGGGGGCGACTCTGGGAGCCGCGTTCTGCGGTTTAGCAAAGGCAATCCTGCCATCGCCCGAGCTGAGTATCCCGGCCTTTGCCATCGTTGGAATGGCGGCGATGGTTGGCGGGGGGACAGGTGCGGCGATGACTGCGGTGACCATGATCTTCGAGATGACTCGCGACTATGATCTTGTCATGCCAATGATCGTCTCCGTCGCCGTGAGTATCGGGATTCGGCGCTTACTCTCACGAGAGAACATTTACACCGTCAAACTGGTGAGTCGCCGTCACTTCATTCCCAAGGCGCTTCACGCAAACATGTTCCTTGTGCGTCAGGCTGCCGATGTCATGGATCGTGACATCCTTCTGCTGCCAGACACAACGAGCTTGGACGAGGTTCTTCGTCTGCCAAAGCACGACGGCAGAATACGTCATGTCGTCGTCACTCGGGACGAGAAAGTTGCAGGCGTCGTGCGAATTAACACGGGGCTTCACCACGGTCTGGAAGGCACCTACACCGGCGTCAGTCTCGACGATGTTATGAACCGGAATTTTATCGGTGCGCACTCCGAAGAAACCATGTTCGCAGTGATTGGCAGGATGTGGCGGGCCAGCGCCATGATGGCAGTTATCTCCGGGGGAAACAACATGGCCGCGGCTGATCAGGTAATCGGAGTCATCACCAAAGAACATATAGCGGATTCGGTTGCCGCCAGTGTAGAACCTTACGCATAATGTTTCCCTTATTCATTCTTTTTTGCCGGCTAGTTAAATCTCGCTCTGCAGCGGCTCTAGAAAATTGTGCAATTTTCGCCGCGCCAATTGAAGGCGGGTTTTCACCGTTCCTAAGGAGATTTGCGTTTTAGCGGCAATTTCGCGCTGACTCATGCCTTTGAAAAAAGTGAGATTAATCACTTGTCGTTGTGCAGCCGGCAAGTCTTGAATCACTCGGCTAAGGAGTTCCGACAAGTCGTTGATCTCAATCTGGCTTGTCGAGGGCGCTCCTTCATAGGTCAGCGGATTGTCTAGATCTATTTTCAAGCCCTCCGTTGCACGCCTGTAAGCGGCTCTGCTGCGTAACCGATCCAGAGCGCGTCTGCGTGCTAATGTGATTAAATAGCCGCGTAACCCGTTTTCGTTCGGGCGGTAGCGGCGGCCATGTTCCCAGAGCTGTAATAACACATCGTGAAGAACGTCATCCACGTCTGACTCTTCGCTGATGACACGCAATATAACGGAGTGCAGAAGGGGTTTGTATCGCTTATAAATGCATTCGAGCGCATCTGGTTGTCGATTAACAACCCCCGCCATCAACTCGTCATCCGAGTCTCCGCTCGGGTCGTATGCACCTTGTGGAGTTGTCGCAAGATAACCATTATTGGATTCGTTCATTGTTAACTCTGGAAGCCGCTCCGTGATTTCGCTGTAACAGAATCGAGTGGACTAATGTCCCGAAAGTCGCCCGTGTTGACGCGATCCTCGTATACTGTTATCGATGCGTTACCGTTGCTTTTGCGTATGACGACGGTCCAGGGGGGAAAATGGGCACCGGAGCGCAGCGCCAATCCAGCGTGCAGTAACGAAGGTCGTTTGATCCGAGCATGCTTCGTGATACCAAATGGCAACCCCAAAGCATTGAAAAAAGTATGGCGCGAGGCGATGAAGAAGGGCGAGACTGCGGCGTGAGTATCGTGACAATACTTAGTTATTAGAAAGTTAGGTGTTAGGGCAAATTGAAAAGTCCGGTTCGGTCTACAAAATGGAACTCAACAAGCTAGCCTCGGACCTTTCCTATTCTGCGAGCTTGGGCATGGCGATGAAGCTGGTTCTAAGTGATGCTGCTTTTGCGGGCGACCCGGAGAGTTTTTCGCGCAGGTTCATCAAGGCCGCGCGGTTTCTTAAAGCCAATGCTCCGCACTCGTTTCAGATTCGCGAGATGGGCACGGCAGATATAAATCGCATGGACCGTTGGCTCTGGGACATTTTGGAAGGGGAAATTGCCCCGAAGATGAGCGACGGCGAGCATCAAGGAACGGTGCCAATGGTAGCGAAGTTTGAAACGGCGGTTTCCGTTTTGGGGAGACCCTGATCACACGTGCACGCCGCAGATTTGACTCGAGGTATTCACAAATTGGCTTCCAAGATCCCGCGCGGATCAAACCAAAACGCGTTTCCAGCTCCAGTCAGTGCGCCCCCATTCCGTTCGGGCAATAGACTGCATTGCATATCGCCAATGTGATACGGGAAATTCCGTGGATGGCTTACATACGCTGCTTCGGCGATGGCTCGTAACCGACCTTCGAGAAATACTCGTTTGGAAGAGATCCTGCCTTCTTTTG
>CAZMNG010000726.1:0-3041 GCA_964567505.1 uncultured Chthoniobacterales bacterium | reverse complement strand
GGACTGACAATGACTGCGACCGTCCCTCCGGGACGGCGGTCTTTCTGTATCGCTATCCAGGCACTTCGTACCGGCTACTATCATGGTGTCCCTCCGGGACAAAATGCATTCACCCGCCGAGGCTTTGCTTAAGTACGCCGCACCCGTCCTGAACTTCAGAAAACGCTGCACTGTGCGCCGAAAAAAAAAGCTTTACAACGCCAAAGTTATCGTCGATAACTGATCAGCGATAATAAACTGGCTTTTCTTTGTTCGTCGTAATCCTATATGAATGCAACCTCTTCGATTACTTTTGGTGACCCGGCTGATTCCCAGTGTGGCTCGGCTTCTACCGGCGTTCGGACCGGGTGCGGATTTTTTGGTTTCCTGAAAGGGATATTTGGCAGCTGCTCGTGGGGCTCCGGATCGAAGCCTCGCGCGGCGGCAGAGGACAAATTGGGGCGTTTCTCGTCGGTTACAACGTCGAATGGACCGTGGGTTTACACGGTGGTTCCATGGGAGGATTAATTAACGCGGTGCTGATACGGCTTTTGAACTCTCTGCGGCTCGTGTCCTGTCCGCGAAATTAGCGGTGCTTTGTTTCGACGGTAAAAATATGGAAGAACAGAGGCCGCCGCCTTCGCCGGGACGAGGTCGAAAGAAAAAGGGAGAAGGAGCGCAACGCCGGAAGGAAATTCTCGAAGTGGCTAAACGGCTGTTCGTCGAGGAGGGATATGCCGCCACAACGATCCGGCGGATCGCCACGCAAGTCGGTATTTCCTCGACGGCGCTCTATGTATACTTTGAGGACAAGGATGCCATCCTCAAGGAAATTTCGAACGAGACGTTTGCCGTATTAATCCGGGAACTCGACCGGACACGCCGAGAGTATCCAGATCCGGCGAATGCGCTCGAACAAGTGCTTGAGGGGTATATTCGCTTCGGTCTGGCTCATCCGAACGAGTACGAACTGACATTTATGACCAGGGAACCAAAGGATGTACAGCACTACAGCGAGACGGAGAGCGATCTTGGCGTTCAGGCATTCTCTCGCTTCCATGAGTGTGTCGATGCAATTGTCCGCTCGGGCCGGACGCAAGAATCGAACACGGATCGACTGGCTTACCAGCTCCTGGCGGGCGTTCACGGCCTTGTTGCGTTGCTTGTATTGCAACCCTGCGAGGATTGGGGGGACATTGACAAGCTGATTGCCGGCCACGTAGCCATGCTCATGCGCGGATTGCGTTAGCCTGCATAATTCGCAGAAAAATGCACCCGGAGCGCTCGCGGAAACTTTTGTCTCTGAAGAGGGAAAAATTGGCTGCCGGGCACCCAAATGAAAAAAAGCCCATCCTCGGCGAGCGAATTTGGCTCATCGGAGGTTTTGGAGAAAGCTTTTCGAGGTCACAACATTTCACTTATCTGTTGCGCAAAGAATTTGTGGTTTATTGGTTCCAGACTTCAAAGTCAAACCAAGCTTTACTTGACTTAATGCAGAGCGCGTAGATTTACTTGCGTATCGATCTCTCACCCGAAAGTTCGGAGCAATTATGCGCCGCCTTGAATGAGTTCGCGTTGCCCAGAGCAATCGTGGATTTTGAACAGGATTCGTTCGTAGCTTGGAATCCAAAATTCGTTGAAAAGACGGGCTTATCCCCAGACGAGCTGAAATCTTCGAAGCCGGAAGACTTGCTGACCTTTGGAGAGACCTGGGTTCCGATATCGCTAGAGACAGAGGGGCAGGAGGTCGAATATGTCGCCTGCGCCGCGAGACGGCCTTCTGCCGGTGATCTCGCGAGAGGATACGCCGTGAGGTCGGGAGGCAAAATTTGTTATGTGATGCTTAATGCCTTCGACTCATCGCCGGCAGAATTCGAGCAAGGTCGGATAGTGGGTCGAGAAGAAGAACGCAACCGAGTAATGAGGGAGTTCCACGACGAGGTTTCCTCTTCACTATTAGCGGCTCTATTTCTGATCCAAACGGCCAAAATCGAATTAGAAAATGCGGGGTTGCCGCAAGCCGAGGCAGTTTCAAAGGCGTCCGAAATTCTCACAGAAACCAGTGAAAAAATTGTGGACGTGCTCACCGCAGAGCCAAACTCCGAATAAATCGTAACGCCCAAAATTCCCATTCAACCTGCGAGCACGGTCTGAATCGTCTCGAGTAATCGTTCCGAACTGAAAGCTTTTGGAAGAAACCCCTGGCATCCGGCACAGAGCATTCGCGCGCGGTCTTTCGGCGTGAGAAATCCGCTTATAACTGTAACCGGGACGCTTCCTCCGGCAGGTATCACAATCCGGGCGGATGATATTCTTTTATAATTACAAAATCCTTGAACAACGTAACCGACTTTCCAGCTGATTTGGATTTTGCGTTTTTTGACTCAATGACGAAGCGTCTGAACAGGCGCTTGGCTTCCGACATGGATTCTCCCTCGTGAACGATGCCCACTCCCCCAACGACTAGTCTGAATTTTATCACAGAGGATGTGGTGCGTTTTACTATAATCCGGCGGATTGACGGGTTTATTCATACCCAAAGCGCAAGCTAAAAAATATCAGGGCTTTCTCCTATTACCGCATCGGGCCCGTGTTCGAAGAGGCCCAAAGCTGCGTTGCTATGGACAGTTGCAGGCGAAGCAAGGCATTTGCCCATTAAATCGTGGCATCCCGAACTAACCCGCAGTTTTCACACCCCGTGAAAAATGCGCACGGAGCTCCGACATCCGTCGGAGTGAATGCCGATCCGGCCTGGGCCGGATCGGGTTATCCTTTCACTGCGCCGGAGAGAAGACCCGCGATGAAGTAGCGCTGAACGAACATGTACAGAAGGATAAGCGGTAGCGCGATGATGACGAGGATTGCGAAGAGAGCGCCCGGATTCGCCATATACATACCGGAGTACTGCATTGGAACGAGTGTGACGGTTTTGTGTTCGCTGTCGGTCATGACGACGAGTGCAAGAAAGAATTCGTTCCAGGTGACGATGAATTGCCAGATAGCCACGAAAATCAGTGCTGGTTTTACAAGCGGGAGCGCGACATGCAGGAACATTTGCAGTG
>CAZMNG010000725.1:0-3042 GCA_964567505.1 uncultured Chthoniobacterales bacterium | reverse complement strand
ATGGGTGTGAGGCACAGAAAACACAACAAATTGTTACAGTGTAGCGGTAATTACGCGGATCCTCCAATATTTGACCTGTCCCTCCTCTCGTGTTCCATGCGGACGCGAAGACGGCGATGCGCTGCGGGATGCGGCGCCGGAATTGATGAACATCGCGACTGGCCGGGAGGCGCGGCCGACGGAGTTAGACACGAAGGCCGAGGTGTTCGCGGTCGCCGGCGAAAAACAAGAAATGGTAGCGGACGAAGCGACGATCGCTTTGCTAAAACGATTTGCGGTCAATCCTGACATTGAGAAGGCGAAGGCGGAATTCGAACGTGCTCAAGAAATCGAAGAGAAATTCCATAAGGATTTCGATGGGGTCGATTTCACCGGCGACTTTTTACAGGCTCACGATAAGTCCGAAAACACGTCTGATGGGAGGCTGTCCTCCGTTGTAAAAGGCGTGCCGTTATTCTGCTTGTACCGTTTGCTCCAATCGGGCTCGAGAGAGGACGTCTTGTTTGTCGCACGCGCTTTTTTAAGAAGCTCGTCTACAATGCTTTTCGCGATTGAGTGCTCCTCTCGCTGAAGGTGAGGTGAGACCCTAAAACCCTCGATGAAGGTGGCAGCGTTGATCGAAATCAGGACGCCGCCATTTTCTCGCAGGATTTCGCGTTCCGCAGCTAGTACGAACCGGATCTCTTTCTCGTAATCATACGCAATGCTCTTCAAAAGGTAAGGACGGAAAATGTTTTCTTCTTTCATGAGGACCTCAGGAACTTGCCTACCCTCATGATTTATGTAGGTGATCGGGGCCACAATCCCGCGGGCAACGCCAGCATTGACCAGGGCGGCCTTAACCTTCTCGACGGTGCTCGTTATAGCCACGCCACGATTGCCGTAAAGATGCCAGAGCGCGTTGGAATAATTTCGAAACTCGTTCCAGCACCAGACGCACCGTTCCGCTGCGAGTTCATCTACGTATTTCCGAAGGTTCGGACGAATATCTGATGCAGCGTACGAACCACCTACGCTCAAAGACCCTCGCATCTTAGACGCCCGCATCTTCTCGTGTTCCCTATTCAGACGCGCACACTCGAACTTATCCAGACGCTCTCCAATTTTAGGGGACCATTTTTTCCAGAACTTCCATCGATCCGGAAGGTTAAACAGGATGCCGGTTTCCAGGCGGTCGGATCTTCCTAAATTCGCGTGGCTCGGGATAAAAATCCATCCCTTGGCAAGTAGTAGCAAGAGCGTTTCGAGTTTCATGTAGCGCACGATCTTTGTATTCTCGTCGATGCGCCGAGTTGTCCCTTCGAATGGGACGGTTTTTAGCTTGTCGGTCATGCACTGATTCCGAGGCGCTGCGATTGATGCGGGCCTTCATGACCTTCTACTCGTTACGCGATTGATCGACAAGGAGCGAGTTTTTGGCTGAGAAGATGACATCATTGACTCGCCGATGCCTCGCAGCCAATTTACCCATTTCAGGTTGAAACCGCCAAAACCGGACGCACCAGAACGCCCGTACAGGCGTTTTGATCGGGCGGTTGCGGGGATGACCTTACCGCGAGAGCCGAGCTCGGCCCGGCGTAACGTCGGCGGTTGCGGGCCGTGTTCCGGCGACGATAGGCCGACTGACATTTGAAATCTCGTGACACAGAAAGATGGTCCCTATGCCATAGGGACCCACGCTAAACTTCATTGGCGTTGAAGATTCAAATTGCCTAGTATAGACGTTTTGGCGAAGCCGATGAATCCTCCTGAAGAGTATCAGATTCAGTTCGATCAAGTGTATGACGGTGCATACCGGTACCTCGACCGATGCGGCGAGTTCATGATAAGAGCCCGGGAGGCGTTCGGCTTCACCCCTGTTTCCGTCAATCCAAACGGCTGCAATATGGAAGCTCCAGAAATTGCCCTCCAGCTACGGGGTTCCGCCGAAATGCTCGTATTGGTATGCACGCAACCGCAATATGCGTCTTCGCTCATCAAAGCCGCCAATTTGTGCACCGAATTCGTCACCGATCTTTTTGAGCCTCTCTCCATCGTCCACAATCAAATAACTTCCCGGTCAATTTGGCGAACGGATACGCTCGAGGAATCTTATAAACTGAGTTTGAGTATTGCCGAAGAAACTCAAGTGGACCGGTTTTCGGAGATCTTGCAGATGACGCCAGTAAGCCAGGATTTTCTCTACTCATTTCAGTCCGGCACTCACAAAGCGCACGTTCGGCTTCAACCAATCTCCATCAACATAACTGTTGCGGAGAGGAAACTCCCGCCTCCGGGCGCTTCGAAATCGTATCAGGAGTTTCTTTTGAAGAGAGAACGCAGTCTTCAAGAGAGTCCACCTCGACCTGGATATGGTCTTGGGTTAGAAATATCGGTTATCGAAAGCGAACCGCCCGTTGAGGGGGCGATCCAAAAGCTTTACACAGCCCTTCTAGACCATAAAAAGCAAATCTTGAACAACTTAAAGGCATGATAACGACACAAGAAGACTCCGTCGCCGTTTTCAGTTTGGAGATTCAAACAGCCAGCCAATATCAGGCCGGCGCCGCGCCGTTTCTTAGCCGAACAATCACGCCGACGAGCGGCACAAGGGCATTAAAACGTTCCAGTGCCATCCGGAGGAAGGAACGGATCAACCGCAAGCTGGCCGGGTTTCTTCGCTTCGTTGAAGGGAACCGAGCTCGAGTGGTATTTGACGCCGGCGACGGCGAAGCTGTCGAATACTATCTGAGCGCGGAATTGCTTAAGCAGAACGGTGTTACCGTACCGCAGCAACCGTTCGAGCTTATCGAGGGCGTGCGCTTCCTTTCCGAAACGGAGGTCGAACAATTTACGAGGATCACGCCTTTAGCGCCGGCAAGCTCCGCGCAAATAGCGCAACTGGACTTGTCAGAGGAGACCAAAAGTAACATTCAGTACGTCCTCAGTAAGCTCAAAGCGAATTCGTGAATGACGGCGTTCTAAGATTCAATTTTCTTGAATCCGGGCGGGGCGAAACGATTCTAATTGATTTTCCAGACGGGCAAAAGGGCCTCGTCGACT
>CAZMNG010000724.1:0-3046 GCA_964567505.1 uncultured Chthoniobacterales bacterium | reverse complement strand
GTCTGCCGGCGTTTGGTCGACATTCAGGTCGAATGCGCCATTGTCGTCGGTTTTGCCTTGAGCCAACTGTGTGGGGGCGCCGGTGCCTGCTGCATACAGCGTTACCGTTGAGCCGGCAATGGGAAGACCCGCGCCCTGGACGTTACCCGCCAGGTCAGCGGCCATCGCCCGCACTTGTGCAAGCACGAGCGTAAACAAGAGAATTGAGAAGAAGGTACGAAGGGACGTAAATCTTCTTCGGACTGCTTTCTTCTTTATATATTTCCTGCCCGCGATGGCGGCTTCCTGCGCGGACAGCGCTGCGGTGGACGGTGGAGTTTCTATGGTAGTAGGCATAGGAAGTTTCGGTGGAGAGCTTCGTTATGCAGCCTTGGTGTGGTTGTAGGCGAAACAGCTGAGTTTATGCCAGGGCCGCTGTGATTGTATATCGGACTTTGGGGCAATGCTCGCGCTGCACGGTATCGGCGAGAAATTGCATCCTTTGGGCATCGGGACTTGCATATGCAGTTTTGGTGGGAATTAATTTTGATGAGTTTTACCATGCCCGCGGTGAGTTCTTGGCGTATGACGAGTCGCGCCGTCTCCCGCATGGCTTTTAAGGGTCGGTTTAGCGAATGTCGTCCGGGTTGAGCAGATACTGGCCGTAAAGTATGACGTTTTTCCATTCGATGGGGCTGACATGCTCCAGGAGACTGATGTCGATATCTTCGCCTTCCGGAATGCCCATTTTCAGAACGTGCGCCTGTTCGATGGTACGGTTGAACCTTCCGCGTCACTGGAACAGGGTGCCCTTGATGAGCTTCGGAAGGACAGGAGTGATCGAGACCTGCACGTTCCATTCCTGTCCGGAGATCCGGGGGTGCACGGGCATGTACTGCACCCCGAGCTGAAGCTTGACTGGCAACCGCCCAAATTTCACTACCTTGCTCAGGGCCAGGCCAACTGGGACAGTCCAGACGTCCCCAGACGGCGCGTTCCAGTCAGCCAGGATATTACCAGAGTAACCGAGGCTCCAGCCCTCACCGAAGAAGATCGCAGCGATGGGTTGCAGGTTCATTTGGTTCGTGTCAGGCCGACCGTGCTCGCCGCCGATCGACCACCATTGCTGGGGAAACACGCCGATGAAGAACTCCTTTGTGAGGTAGCCCACCACCGCGGTAGGGCCGAGCTGCCACTTGCCCTGCCCAGTGAACCCCGCGGTCGCAGTCGGGAAGATGGCGGTAGGTCCCGCTCCGAGGATCCAGTTGCCCGAGTGCGCAGGCGACAGCAACTCCACCAGAGCCAGATCGCCCAGCCCGGCGGCCCGCTCGAAGTTGCCCGGGACCGTCTCGTGGGGGACAATGTTGTAGAAAGGCATCACCGGCCGCGTGATCAGGTTCCAATCCTTGGTCAGGCTCACTGGCAGCACGGGCTGGAAATTCCAGTTGTTGTTCCATTGGCCATTGTTCAGCTCGAAATTGTTAAACTGATTCGCGATGGACCAGATGCTGCTCACCGGGTTGGTGAGCTGCCGGTTCAGCTCGCTCGCCGAAAGTTCTCCAGCAGGGGCTTCGGTGACCGTTGCATTGGCCTCGGACGATTGGGTCGCACGAGCGACCGAGACAACTCCCAATGAAAGGACAGTTATCCCTAAGGGGATTTGAGTCTGCATATTCGCTACTTACTCCTGTTGGTTATTATCAACGACAGCAGCAACCGACTGGCTGGTGCCGGTGATCTGACAGGCTCCGATTACCGCCAATGCCGCCATGGCACCGGCCATTTTTGTGTGGGTTGGTTGAGTTTTTACTTGTATGGAAAATTAAAAGTGAATTTCAAGACTTTAATTGCCAGCGACGGCCCCTGAACCCGCTCCAGTAGCCGCGACGATAATCACGGCGCGCGACGCCGGCGTAAGACATGGGTGTAGCTGGCATGCCAATGATATCGATGAACAACGCACACGCTCCCCCATTGGCCGCGGAGTGCCTTCAAGGACGAATGGAAAGCGGGCGACTGATGGTAAGACCAATCAGATCGAGTGTTCACAGCGAGAGTAAATTCCAAGGCGACACCAAGCCGATGACGACCACCAACATCGCCACCGTGATACTCAAAGGCCACTGTGTTAGAATCACAGCGTCATTGCGACGAAGCCTGCGCAATGTCAGCCAGTGCGAAATTCCCGCTAACACCGTGGCAATGATGCCAAGCAAAAAAAGGGGCGAAACTGGATGCTTCGAACAGCTTTTTTAGGTGTGTCGCACTGTACTTAAATCGTAGACTGCGCTCCCAGGTAATCCACGATTTAAATACAGTAAACTATTGCACTTAAATCGTAGACTACTGCACTTAATTCGTGAACTGATTTCACCTCGAACTTCGGGTTGTCGCACTGTATTTAAATCGTAGACTGTGGTCTCAGGCAGTCCACGATTTAAATGCAGTAAACCGTTGCACTTAAATCGGTTCTGACGCAACTTTGGTGCATCTGCGGGACCGGTGGCTCGTTTGCCCTTACGCCATAGGCTGCACTGGCGTCTTCTGCAAGACCTTCCTGTCCAAAGCATTCCGATGATCCTCAGGCTGCACCTCGTCGCTGGTGCTGTCGGCATGATGGGTGCAAAGCGGTGATCTTCACCGATGGTCTCGTCAAGGCTTGCGCCCCGTAAGCACGACAGACCAAGCGATCCAGCGAGACAATCGGTGTGGTGTGTCGTGCGCTGGGAGGGCGTCCTGGGCCAGTGCATGATGACCACATGCGCCCGCCGACGTGAAAATCGGCGCTGTTAAACACACTCGGGATTGCACTAAAGTTGCGTCAGAACCGAATTAAGTACAGTAAACGGTGCTATTCCACGATTTAAGTGCAGCTCGACGCTACCGCCGAGATTGGTGAACAGCGGTCTTGCGAGAAGCCTCAAGGCTTTGGTAACCAGCTGAAAACCAACCTTTCGACGGAAGATTTAATGGGTGATGAGATCGGTATCGAATAGGCCCAGGCGGAATACTCTGTTGCTTGTCTTCCAGAACACCTGTTGGCGCTCAGCCGGGCTCGGAAGCACGT
>CAZMNG010000723.1:0-3046 GCA_964567505.1 uncultured Chthoniobacterales bacterium | reverse complement strand
GCCTCCGCAGGAACCAGGACCCGGAATCGCGCACGACTCGACTTTCTCGAGCTCCTGGTCGGAAATCTTGCCGCTGGAATGCGCGCCAACGGCTTCGAAAATCGAGACGATATCCACGTTCCGGGTACCGATACAGCCTGGAAGAATGGTTCCACCGTAAACGAAAACCGAGGGCCGGTTCAATCGTGCCAAAGCAATGATAGAGCCCGGCATGTTCTTGTCGCACCCACCGATCGCGACGAGCCCGTCGAAGCCTTCGCACCCTGCAACCGTCTCGATCGAATCTGCGATCACCTCGCGGGAAACCATCGAATACTTCATTCCTTCAGTCCCCATCGAGATTCCGTCCGATACGGTGATTGTGTTAAATATAATCGATTTTCCGCCGGCTTCGTCCGCACCGCTGGCAGATGCACGGGCTAACCCGTCGATATGCGCGTTGCAGGGCGTGACCATGCTCCAGGTCGATGCGATCCCCACAATGCTTTTTTGGAAATCCTCTTTCTTGAATCCTACGGCGTAGAGCATCCCGCGACTGACTGCTCGTTCGGGACCATCCAACATCGGTCCGGAATATTGGCGAAGATTTAAGGAGGGATTTGGTTTCATATGGAGAACTGTCCTGTAAAACTCTTCGGAGCTTCAGAAAAGCGAAAAATGAGGTTTCATACAGCTTTATGCAGCGATGTCCGCGGAATAAAATGCTCACTCCCCGCCTCGCAATACTGGTAGTCTATCATCAATGTGACTCACGAATTGAACCTCGAAGCGGTCGCAGGCCGGTTTTACGCCTCTCTTTACCGATTTGCATTGTCCTTGACCAAAAATGAGGTGGAAGCGGGAGATTTAACGCAACAGACCTTCTTTATCCTTGCCCAACGCTCGCACCAGATCCGCGACACTTCGAAAGTGAAGTGCTGGCTGTTCACGACGCTGCGTCGCGAATTTCTTCGCACGTTGCGAGTTCAATCCAATCACCCTCACGTGGAGTTCCGCCCGGAGATTCACGACGCTCCAGCCCTGTCAGCAGACGCACTCAGAGCGTTGGACGCAAAAGCCGTCCTCGAGGCCCTGACCCAGATTGAACCGACTTATCGCACCGCGGTGGAACTTTTTTATTTGAGCGAAATGTCGTACAAAGAGATCGCGGAATCTCTTGAGATACCGATCGGCACCGTGATGTCCCGCCTGTCGCGAGGCAAAGAGCAGCTTAAGGCAATCCTGTCTGCGGCCGTTTCAGAAACCAGCCCAAAAATTATTCCATTGAGAAACGATGAACAAGCCGCGCAATGAAATGACAAACGAGGCTGCAAAGTTCATATTGGATACTTACCGGCCAAATGGCGCTGATGCCCAGGACCCGACGTTTCGCGCGGCCCTCGACCAGGCGGCAAGCGATCCTGACCTTGCTGCATGGTTCAAGGAGCAACGATCCTTCGACTCCCTCGTAGCCGCGAAACTGACCGAGATTGAGGCGCCGCCGAATTTGTATTCGGCGATTCTTGCAGGCATGGAAACTAGGTCACCCATTCGCCGATTCACGATCGGACCGATTCTCGCCCTGGCGGCTGTGGTGGTGCTCAGCGGAATCATCCTCGTGCCGATGTATATGGAGCATCAGTCCAGGACCGCGCTGATCTCGCAATACCAAAAAGCCAATCTGACGATGCTTTCCTCGCCGTCATGGCCACAACTGGACCTTGTCACAACCAATTTTTCGCAGACCCAGGCGTACCTCGCTCACATGAAGGCTCCTCGCATCCCGCGCTTGCCCGGAGCGCTCCTCGATCTTCCGACGGTCGGTTGCAAAGCGTTTTACTGGAACCATCAGCAACTCTCGTTGACCTGCTTTCGCCTTCCGAGCGGTGATTTGCTGCACGTATTTGTAATTGACGAAAACACGTTTCACTCGACCAATATCGAGGATACCTTCCGGGACATGGATGGATGGCACGTCAAATTTGAGCGACGTGACGGGATGCTGCTGATGTTCGTGAGCCGGGCGCCCATGGCCGAAATTAAAGAGTACATTTGATTCTGTTGGTAATTCGGACGTGCCGACAGTATCAACCGGTAAAGCTGCGCCAAGACCTGCACTTATGCCCAACGACAATCCTCACGCTGTTATTCTCATGGGCGTCGCCGGTTCCGGGAAGACTGCTGTCGGCACACAGGTTGCCGCGAGACTGCACTGGCTTTTTCTCGACGCGGACAATTTTCATCCGCCAGCGAACATCGAGAAGATGAAGCACGGAATCCCACTCAACGACGCAGACCGCGTACCGTGGCTTCAGCGCCTCCACGACGAACTGCAGCATCAGACCAATGCGGGCCGCTCCGTGATCCTGGCTTGTTCGGCGCTAAAGGAGTCTTACCGCAAAATATTGCGAGACGAGGCTCTCCAGCCGACGTTCGTCTATCTGGATGTTGATCCAGAGACAATCAGCGCGCGATTGTCGCAGCGCGCAGCGCACTTTTTTCCAAAAGCGCTGATGGACAGCCAATTCGCAGCGCTGGAAAAGCCAAAAGATGCCGTCGTGATCGATGCGCGCAAACCGCTGGATGAGGTAGTAGACGCGGTCGCCCAACTGCTAAAGACCCGCTGACGTCGTCCAGCGACGCACCCGCAAGGATTGGCGCCCGTTTCGCAGTTCTTACTGGCTTTCTTCACGCGGGAACCCAAGATTCTGCAATGTGCCGTCCAGCGCCACGCCTTCCCGCTTCCCCGGGATGGTCTATTTGGTATAACAGCGATTGTAGGGAGGTTACCGAGTGATTAGCCGAAAACCGATCGAGCACCTGAAGGGCGCAACATTTTTGAAGGATTTAGCGGCTCAGTCCGATCGGGAGGCAATTTCCAGAATGCTTGATCTGCTGCGCAACCACCCGAACGTACGCAATTTCGAAGAATTCTCTTCGGATGTCTTCGAACGACAACAGACCGATCCCCCTCTGTTTCCGGGCGGAGTCGCATTACCACATGCGCGCACGAACGGTGTCAGTGAATTGGTAACCGCGGTTGCGACCTGTCGTAATCCGATACGAT
>CAZMNG010000722.1:0-3049 GCA_964567505.1 uncultured Chthoniobacterales bacterium | reverse complement strand
CTTCCAATGTACGAAATCTACAACCGTATCTGACGGTCAGCCAGATTTGAGAGGATTTTTTCTGAAATTGTTGACCTATAGAATAACAAAACCAAATATAAGTTACGATAGATATGACTCCCGTGGACAATCACGGGGTCGCTGGCGTCATGTTAGACGACATCCACACATTTATCCGTGAAATGCCGTTGCGGTTTTACCTGAGCGGCGGGTTATTCTCAAAACAGGAGCCGATGATCTTATTTCATGTGGGCGAGGAGGATGTCGAAGCGCTCGTGTCCTACAAAAAGAAGGCTATCGGGTACGAGGATGAACTGCACCGGGACCCCGATGCGCCTCCGACCACGGCGTACGGGCAAGCTTACAGGGCGGGCGTGACAGGAAGACGGCTCACGGCGAAACTTGCTTCCAGATATCGTGTTCCGTGCAGGTGCCAGCATCTCTTTGTCGTGGATGCTCCGACAGAGGAGGTGTTTATGAATCTTTTCACCGTTGAAAAGTTGCGTCGGCGAACAATTGACGAGGTTCTGACGGATCTCCGTGAAGCTCCGGGTCAAATTCTATCCGGATGGGATCGGCACGATTTTCGGTGGCAGGTCCTGGACGCTGACCTTCAGCTTTCAGGCAATGGCAAAGTGGAGGGAGAAGAACCGATCCTCGTGCTCGGGCTTTCCGAGAACGTTTGCTTGCCGCTCGAAGTCTGGAGCGAAGACCAGGGAGCCGCGATCGCAGGAATACTCCCTTTGCCGATCGCTGCGTTGGCATGGTGCAAAGCGGTACTTCCAACCGATCGAAGGGACTCCGTCATCCTAGTGGCCGGCGGTAAAGGGGTCGTCATTGCAGTGATTAAACGTGGAAAGCTCACAACTTTATCGAGGGCTCAGGCGATAGACGACGCATTCGGCAATATTCGGCGAAATATCGACGAGTTCGGTCTGGAGGATCCGGCGATGTATCTCTGGCACTCGAAACTGGAGGAGTCGGCTGAGGGCGATTTTAACTACGATCGTCTCACGATCATTAATGAGGAGCTTCTCAGGGCAGTGCTCGGTGCGCCATTGCTCGTGATGACTTCAACGGGTAGGCGGACTTCTTATGACAGGCCTATTCCGCACCTCTTGAACTGGTTGGCCAGACAATAACGCGAGGGATTCCGTGCAAACTTTTTTTGTCTCCGCAGAGAAACTGGCGAAGCAAGCGTACCGGTACGATTTTCGTTACCGAGTTGCCGCATCGACCTTGATCGTCGCGCTACTGCTGCAGGTACCGCTAGCCTTTCTCTTCTTTTATGAGAGTCGAGTCAGGGTCCAAGAGGGGAACCGGCAAGGTGTCGCACTCCAGACGAGGACGCAGTTGACAGGCAATCTCGCCGGTCTCAGCGAGACCGAGACGCAACTGGGGCAAATTAAATTGTGGGAACCGATTTTGCGCAGCAGGATGCCGATCAGTGCGGTTCTAGGTGTGGTTGAACAGACAATCCCACCCAATATTGCTCTGTCCAGAATCGCCGTTGAAGCAGCCAATTACCGCGCGGTGCTGCTCGATTCAGGGACATTCCGCGTCCCGGAGAATTACACAATTGCGCTCGACGGTACGCTGAAAGGCGACAGCTCCCGGGCCTGGGAGGAATTCGTTGACCAACTCGTACGAAGACTTCCGCCGGGCAGCAGAGTGATCTCCTGCATTGCCGACGCTGCGAAAGTTTCGAAGACGTCTCCGATCGCTTGCACGGCTACGCTGCAGGCGCAGGCCAACGGCTACTACTTTCCACTCGGAGTCACCAAAATCGATGCGGAAGGAAATTTGTGACGACGATAAAATCCAGTCCGCGGGCGAGGAGAGACCCGAGAAGCGCAATTCTGATGACCCTTGTACTCGTGGCTATCGTTTTGTGCGAAGCGGTCTCACTGATTGGTTTTTTGGAACGCAATGACGAATTGCGGACTGGAAATGACCAACTGGAAGCTGCAAACCGACAGACGGCGCAGCATATCTCGGAGTTGCGGTCCAGTGCGGAAAAAATCGCAGCGACGTTCACGCGGTTGAACGACGGCATCGTGCGAGTGCCAGGCAATGAAGGCCGGTTACCTATCCCCGGCGGTAATCCGAATGAGGGAGCTGATATCGCCGAAAACCGAATCGAAAAAGCGATTCGAGATTACGGACTGGTTGTCAAACCGGTTAACAGAATGCGTCATGAATCAAGCGTCACGTTCGAGGCAGGTTCGAATCGGCTCGAGTTTCACCGTTTGCTCCCTTTTCTGGCCGAACAGGAAAACTCAAATGCGTTTCTCTTCTTGGAGAGAGTCGATCTCGTCAGACCGGCTCAGGTTCCGGCTTTTTCCACCAATCCAACGGGATTGGAGGCCCGGCTGCTAATCCGCGTTCTATCCGGACCAAAATAGATGATCAGACTCATTGCTTTCACTTCGATTCTGGCTGCATGGGGCACTCTCCTTGACGCCCAAGTCCAATTGCCGGACCTCTACAGTTACAGCTACGCGATCTCCCAACGGGATCCATTTATTTCCGCAAACGCTCCGAAAACAATCATGGGCGAGCATCAAGAAACGCACGGGATCGTTAGCGGCGATGCAGTTAGTCAATATCTCGAGCGCATCGTTCAATTGATTAAGAGCCAGCTCTATGTCGGCGGAATTTCAATCGGTGACACGCCGGTTGATAGTATTGCTCTCATAAACGGCGTCGACTTCCATGTCGGAGACAGGGTTCCGTTAGATGCCACCAGAAAGGACCTCCAGGGCATTCAACAATTGGCTGCGACCTACGGTCTCCCGTTGGTGACCGACCAGAACGGGTCGTTTCTCGTCGAAGTGGGTCGTGTGACGGAGAACGGTGTCGACTTGGTGCTGCCAGGTTTTAAAGCGGCTATCTACCATCTTCCACTGCCGGAAGACGGCGCGTCTGACGTGGTCCGATTGGAGAAGAAAAAGAAAAAATAGCGACTCAGCAATTAATCAGAAGCCCGGCCATGTTCAAAACGATTGCAGTTGCCAGTGCGATCATTATTGGTGCGATAGGGGGTGCA
>CAZMNG010000721.1:0-3049 GCA_964567505.1 uncultured Chthoniobacterales bacterium | reverse complement strand
GCCAAACACCATTCCGAGGTACTTCCGCTGAGGTGATGTATCAGCATCAGCACGCACCTTTACCGCTGGGGCAACTCAAAGACGTTCCACAGCCGGCCGTAGTTCTCCTTGAGAAGGACCCAACACAGCGCTTTCAGACTCCGAGCGAGCTGCTCAAGACGATACCAACGATCACAGATGCTGTCGAGGCACGACGTGGGATCAGTCGTCAGAACCTGCAGAAGACGCCCTCTACCGCTTCGCGTGTCGAAACTCGCAAGCGGCCAACAAGACTTGGTCCGAAGAAGATTTCCATAGCCAGATTGCCGATCACAGGAAGTGATCTTTTTGGTCGTGAAGAGGACATCGCTTTCCTGGACGATGCATGGGCAAACCAGCAGGTCAATGTTGTTACAATTGCTGCCTGGGGCGGAGTCGGAAAATCGACGCTGGTCAACCATTGGCTCCGACGAATGGCTGCCAAGCACTATCGTTCTGCGGAGCTAGTTTTCGGCTGGTCCTTTTACAGACAAGGCACCAGCGGTGACACCGCATCCGCCGATGTCCTCCAGGCGCTCCTGCGCGAACTCGCTGCATTCAATACGGGGCTTTGCGTAATTACCACGCGGACACCGATCGCTGATATTGCAGATTACGAGCGGACCTCTGCCCTGCGTCGTGACCTGGACCAACTATCGAGCGATGCCGGTGCGAAGCTACTCCGGGCGCTGGGCGTTAACGGGGATGAGACCGAGTTACGAACTGCGAGCGATGAGTTTACTGGCCACTGTCTCGCTTTAACGTTGCTAGGCAGTTATCTGGCGGATGCTTATAACGGGGATATTCGCCGCCGCGAAGAAGTATCGGTGCGTCTTGCTCACGACCTGCGACAGGGAGCTCACGCCCGAAAAGTCATGGAGTCGTACCAGATTTGGCTTGGTGAAGGCCCTGAGGTGGCTGTTCTGCGCATGTTAGGTCTCTTTGATCGACCTGCCGACGAAAAGGCAATTGCTGCTCTGCTGAAAACGCCCGCGATTCCTGGTCTCGCGGAGCCACTAGCTGATTTGCGCCCTACCGAGTGGCAAATGATTCTTGCCAAGTTAAGGAGGGCAAGACTCCTTGCCCGAGAAGATCCGCATAATCCTGGGCAACTGGATACGCATCCCCTGGTTCGTGAGTATTTTGGCGAACAGCTCCGGAGTCAACAAACGGAGGCCTGGAAGGAATGTAATAGGCGGATCGATCCTTGGTGTTGCGTAACGTGCTAAGCGGCAACGGCTTGGGATGCAAACGGGCGGAAGGTCATGACAAAAATTATAACATCACGAAATCCGTTGAATTTCGATATGTTGAGTTGAAATTCAATGAGTTATCATCTGATAACTCGCAACCACGGCTTCGCAAGGTTGGCGCGCCGCCGAACTTGCCCTCTACTGGGCTCAACGGACGAGGGAAGCCGAGCCGTGTAACGGGGATGTGGTGGTCAAGGCGAGGTGTGTGCATGCAAGCCCCGGGGCGCGTTGGGGCGGCCCCGGGCTTGATCTGGACATCGCTCGACGGATAGAACATTGAACGTGAAGTACGCCCACTAGGGGGTCACCAGAGTGCCGGTGAAGTTAAAGTGCCCGAGGACCGTTCCAGCTCCGTCAAGAGGATCCGCCGTGAAAGACGTGAAAAACGTTATCGTGATCGTGCCTGTCACCTGTCTACGGTTCGATGCGAACGTAGCAGTATAATCCAGGCGATCTATAAACATGTTTGTGAAGTCAAAGAAGATTGTCCGTGCGACCAGACCTCCTGCGTCGCCGAATTTCCATGAGCCCAATTGGCTGGAAAAAAAGGAACTCGTTAACTTTTGATCCTGGAAAATAACGGTTGGCTGTCCTTGCCCCGAAAGGATCGAGGACACGGTGTGGTCGGCATGAAACGTAAGCACCCCACGATCCACAATCGGCGGCTGGATGTCTGTTGATGTGATAGTGATTAGGTAGGAGAGCCCGTGGTTCGAAAACAGGTCGTCTCCTTGATTATTGTCTCCTTGATTATTCTGGGCATAGGAGAGTGATGGGAGAATCAAGGTGGCTGCTACTAAGGTGCACACCTTGCGAAAGATGTAGTGAATTCGTTCGAGGTTCACGCCATCAGCGGTTACCCTACCGCTTACATCCGTTGTGTTTGCCACGCGAACGGTGGCACGATTGAGCACTGCATGTTGCATATTTGACTCCTTCTGGTTGGCCCGTGACCAAGCATCCGGGCATGGACGCCGACAGCTACGCCTCAGCCGACTAGCTTGGTGGGGAGACAGCTCGCATCTGGGGTACAGATGCTGAGCTTTCTATATTCTACAAATCAATTTGGGCAGCCCGAGTGTCAGCCCTGAGGAAAAAAAGTGTAAAATTCTGGCTGATCCGCTAATATTCTCCTTTCGAGCGGGTCCCGATGACAGTGAGCAATAGGTCCGTGGGAGCTGAGGCGCGTCAATTTCATACGACGCGCTGGACGCTGGTCATGGCTGCCGCGCACGACCAAAGCCAGACGGGTCGAGCGGCCTTGGCCGCCCTCTGTCAGATTTATTGGTACCCACTGTACGCTTTTGCTCGCAAGCGCGGACATTCCCCGCATGATGCCCAGGATCTTACGCAAGGGTTTTTCCTGCACATTTTGGAACATGGGGCGCTGAGCGGCGTCGATCGACTCAAGGGCAAGTTCCGATCCTTCCTGCTAGCCTGCTTTCAGAACTATCTCTTCGTCGAGGCGCGGCGCGCTCAGGCACTCAAGCAAGGCGGCCGGTGTGAGTTTGTTTCTCTCGACCTGGAGAGTGCCGAGAACCGTTACCTACTCGAGCCAGCGGACTATTTGACGGCAGAGAAGATCTTCGAAGCCCGCTGGGCGCTGGCTCTGCTGGAACACGCGAAGGACGTCTTGGGTCAGGAATACACTACTCGAGGGAAAGAATCCGTCTTTGCCGCCTTGAAAGTGTTTGTCGGGATTGGGGAAAGCAGGCCTCAGGACTCGTACCAGGAAGCGGCGAAGACATTGGGCGTTGGCGTCGGCACAGTCAAGACAC
>CAZMNG010000720.1:0-3052 GCA_964567505.1 uncultured Chthoniobacterales bacterium | reverse complement strand
TATCCGAAGTGGAACGCCGCAGTGTTGGCGATGACCTTAATGTGCTTGGTATCCCCAAAATCGGCATTGGTCCTGGGGATGGCGGTGCGGTCGGAGATGTTAATGGCTTGCGGAAACGTGGCGCCAAAATCAGGATTGGTCGCACTGCGATAGCGGATGAACCAGCTGGTGTCGACGTTGAGGTGCATGAGGTTAGTGAGACGCCCGAGATCCTGCGCACCTGTCGCCTGGCTTCCTTGGAGTGTAAGGAACTCGTCGAAGTTGACCGGATCTGCGCCCTTGGACTCCAGGTATCCGTTCAGGAAGTCGGCGTGGCTGATTTCGTCGATGGTGTTGCTGGTAATGTATTGCGGACCATCGGAATCGAGGTTCGAGAGCGCAGCCTGATAGCCGTTCATCGGTTGATTCGGGTTTACCTCTACCGGTACTTGGCCAGGGGTGAGACCACCCAGCTCAGCATACTGTGTCCACAGATCACTTTCGATTAACTCCGCTGCGGCCAGAAACCGTAGAATGGCTATGTCTCCTCTGGTGAGGCTGCCTCCACTCTCCTGGCCAAATGCGACTTTACCAGCGCCGAATAGCCCAGCGCCTACTATAGTTGCGCCTGCTGCCAAGGCGCCCTTTTTTAAGAACGAGCGTCGATTGCTCTGAATCTCACCTTCTGATTGCTTCATTTTGTGTGTCTCTCTTTGTGACTTTATTCTCCAAACACCGGTCGGTGTTGTCTCACTTATGAATACTGAAAGAGGACACGGTTTATTCCCGATTCTCAGTCAAATGAGTAGCAATGAGCGAGCGCACATGGTTCGAGATTGCCTGTAGAACCAGCGCCTGGTCTTTAGCGGGAGAAAATGTCCACCAAGTGCATGTCAGACTAAAGCTCGGAACTAGTACTGCAGCCGCATATGCTAACGGAAGACTATATTAAGAAAGCCACCCGGACCTCGGCTTAGATTCTTTTCGGAGCGCTGCTCGAATTTTCGCCTTAAGCTCTGGAGGCCCTTTGTGGACTTGCGAATTCATCCGAACCAGTGAGCAGAATTGCGTTATGTCTTCAGCCGCGTCCTCACAGGTGACACAACGGGCAGATGCGTTTCCACCTCCCCCTGTCGGATCAGATCCAACTCGCCATCAACGTACGCGTCTAACATACGCCTGACTTCAGCACAATTCATTCGCTGCCTCCGTACCGCGAACGCGGGCGAACTCACAGATGTCCAACCTACCAATGCTCGAAGGACGCGCCGCGTTACTTATGTGTTGATTCATTTCATTCGATGACTCCATAGTTAAGTACTCCTTTTGCGTCCGTATTTATTCCCGGGCCGCGAGCGGCCGGCGGTGCCATTTCGATGCGGATATCCAATCGCTAACCGAGACGTAAAGTGAGTTAGTTATTTCGATTCCGCTAACAACCTAGCGGCGGCACTTTCTTCCTGGTCTCGATCGGGCATTCCGCGTCTTGCTCGCGAGTTCGGTGGGAAGACCCGAGTCTTATCGAGAATAATGAATACGAGTGCTCAGAGCACCCAAGACGACGATCAAAAAGAATGATCAAATCAATCAAATGAGAACGATTTGGAGCAGCACTCCAAGGCCCACCGCAAAAAACCAGAGTGCTGGAGCCGGTGTTCCGGTGGGCCGGCGCAGGCGCGTGTGCCTCGCCGCGAAACGGGGGTCTAGTAACATCCAATCCCGATGGCGTCGTTCGAATACCAGGAAAACAACTGCGGTGACCGCACCATAAATTAGATGACCAATCAATATGGGAAGAGCGTCAGCGGCGGCCTCATGCGTCCAGGTAAAAGAGAGACCCTGCAAAATGGGGAAAAGGGTCAACCTGCCGACGAACCACCACACCAGACCGTAGAGGAGCCCCCAGGCGATGCCGGCAGCAAAGTCTGGCGACTCATGTTCAAATAGCAGTCCATAACTGATACCGATCAGCGCACTGATCAAAAGATGAACGATCACACCAACTGCGGGCGATGTACCGCCAACGAGGCCGGCGATAACCGACAGGCCAGTCACCGCTGCGATTATCGGCAAGCACACCAGCCCCCCTACCAGCCCCGCCACTGCACCCCAACCGATGGATCGCAACGTGCGTGAACCAAGTGCTTCCGGTTGACGATTGATCGGATCGCTTTCGATAAATAGCGCAATCCAAAGTCTCGTCCCCGTGAATGGACGAGGATGATGCGGAGATCATCCGTCGATAGATTTGGGTAATCGGCGATGATACCTCTCGCGAAATCATTTACGCCGCCGGCGAGTTCCGCCCCTGAAAAGCCACCGCCGGCAACCACGAATGTAAGCAATGCTCGGCGGCGCCCCGGGTCGGGCTCTGAATCAGCGCGCTCAAAGACGTCGATGACGTGGTTACGGATGCGCATTGCGTCCGCAAGCGTTTTAAAGTCTAGTGCGTTCTCAGCAACTGCAGTGTTGCCTGGATAGTTAGAGACTGAACCGAGAGCAAGCACGAGGTGATCATAATGTAGTCCGGTTTGTGGCCCCTCATCGTTTAGATGAACTTGCCTGCGTTCCAGGTCGATGCTCGTAACTCGGCCGCGCAAGACGCGGGTCCGTTTAAGGCTTGTCCGTAAAGGAGTGGTAATATGCGTGGGTTCCAAGCCGCTCGTGGCAACTTCAACCAGCATCGGCGTGAACAGCCATGAATTTGTCTTGCTAATCAGGGTGAAAGAAATTGTTGGATCAGCCCGGAACTGTTTTTCGAGATGTTCCGCTGTTGTGACCCCGGCGAAGCCACCGCCGAGAATAACTACCTGGGTCGCTTTTTCCGGAAGGGAAATCGCGCGGACCGGTGATTCCGGACCGAGAAAGTATTGGGCGACCTCACGCGCTGCTTGAGACAGGATTCCAAGAAAGAAGCAGAACAACAACCAACCAATTAGCGCGGGAAAAAGCGCCCGGATTTGCTCACTTGTCCATTGTGGCTGTTGTCCTGCGACCAATGGGAGAAGGATGACGTTGATGGTGGCCCACAAGGGCAATCCCAGCGCCGCACAGGTCATCGCGCGATCGACGG
>CAZMNG010000719.1:0-3068 GCA_964567505.1 uncultured Chthoniobacterales bacterium | reverse complement strand
GCCGGCAATCTCAACTCGAACCGGAACGTGAGCGGCGACCCACGGTACCGGTTCGTCAAGGCTGATATCTGCGACCAAGCGGTTATCGGAGAGCTATTCGATCAGGTTCGGCCGAACGCAGTATTGCATCTTGCGGCAGAAAGCCATGTCGATCGGTCGATCACCGGTTCACGCAGTTTTATTGACACAAATGTCGTTGGCACTCATACGATGCTCGAAGTTGCGCGTCGCTACTGGTCAACATTGACGGGTCCCACAAAGGAGCGTTTTCGATTTCTGCATGTCTCGACGGACGAAGTCTACGGCTCGCTGGGAGCGACTGGATTATTCAGCGAGTCGACTGCCTACGATCCCTCCTCGCCCTATGCGGCCTCGAAAGCTGCATCCGATCACCTGGCGGTTGCGTGGCACCGCACGTACGGCCTGCCGGTCATAGTATCGAACTGCTCCAATAACTATGGCCCCTACCAGTTTCCGGAAAAGCTGATTCCATTGATGATTTTGAATGCAGTCGAAGGCAAGCCGCTGCCAGTTTATGGCGATGGCTCCAATGTCCGAGACTGGCTCTATGTCGAAGATCACGCCAGGGCGCTGTATCTGATCCTGAAGAAAGGACGCCCGGGCGAAACCTACAATGTCGGCGGACGCAACGAGCGCAAGAACCTGGAGGTAGTGCAAGGTATCTGTGCCGCACTCGATCAGCTGAGTCCGAACGGCAGGCCGCACGATCGACATGTTACTTATGTAACAGACCGTCCTGGCCACGATCACCGCTATGCAATCGATGCCACCAAGCTTGAGCGCGAACTTGGCTGGCGAGCGGAAGAGACTTTCACAACCGGACTGGCCAGGACGGTCCAATGGTATCTCGATAACGAATGGTGGTGGTCACCCCTCCGACAGAAAGTCTACGGTGGCGAGAGGATCGGTCTGGTCAAAGTAGGATAGGCGTCTCGCCTGTCTCTTCTTCAGGGACTACGACGCCAGTAACAGGCAGCCAGAAGCAAACCGAGACGGTTCGCCAACCGGGGAGAGCTTGAGTGTCCATACGCATCGCGGTAACAGGTCGGCAAGCTCAAGTTGCTCGCGCACTTGCGGAAGCAGCTGGCCCTTGCCGAAAGTCGAGACGAAGTGCGTGTCGGTGCTGATCAGCACGGGTGCCCGACGTATGCGCCCGACATCGCCGTCGCAATCATTGGGATCGCACGAAATGTATTGAGAAATCCGTCTGACCCGCTCCTGCGCGGCATCTTTCATCTCGCCGGGAGCGGAGAGACGGGCTGGGCGGGCTTCGCCTCGGCGATCTTCGCCTATTTTGCGGCAAACGGTCTCCGCAGACCGGCGCTAACTCCAATCGCCTCTGCGGAATACCCGACACCTGCTGGCCGACCGGCAAATTCTCGGCTGGATTGCAACAAGCTCGCTCGCGTTCAGGGCATTGAGCTGCCAGTCTGGTCCACTTCGCTGCGGGTCTGCCTGGATCTTCTGAAAAGCGAACATAAATCGTCACTTAAAGCGCCAGTGAAGCTGCATGAAATCAAGATCCAATCTCAAAAACGCGCAAGTTGAGGGTAACGACAAGGACTCGTTGCCAGAGTTCTTGATCCAATCTTCGAATTTCTTCCCCAAGTGCGCGCAGCACTACGATTTGTTCCTCAAGATGCTTGCGGCCTTGCCGATATTGCAGTTAGGCACAGCGCGAATCACCCTCCTGAAAGAGCCAAATGATCAAGATTGGTTTCGTCGTTATTCCCATTCGTTTACGGGTCAACTCCTTAGGCTCGGTAGACAACTATCGCCGCTGTTCGACAACCCACCAATACCAGCTTTCACGCCTTTGTTGTAGATTTCACGATATGTTTCAGCATCGCGTTTCTTCGAAGATGTTATTGCGTCAGTCATAGAAGATTATTTCGAACCTGAGCTTCAAGTCCCTTGGACGAAAACAGATTGTGGTAGAGATCTAGCATATTCGGGCATTTTCGAGGTAGAGGCTTAGCGGAACCCTTTCGACGGCTTTGTTCTGAAATTTCGGGAAAATGGCGCTACAGATGGGATGAAGGGGAACGTGCAGGAACTAATAAAACATAAATTTCCAACCGATTTCACCCGAGGTTACCTGTCTCAACACTGAACCGAACAACGACCGATGCTGTTTAATTCACCGACCTTTCTCTTTCTGTTTTTTCCGTGCCTGTACTTTGTGTATCGGTTGGCGCCTCATACTTGGCGAAATCGAATCCTGTTGGTCGCTAGCCTTTTTTTTTATTCCTGGGCGGAGCCAACTTTCGTCTTTTGGGCTCTTGGATCGACACTTCTAGATTGGATCCTCGGTGAAGTGATTTCACGGAGACCTGAGCCAAACATTCGAAAAGGGGCGTTAACGCTGGGTGTAGTCGCCAACGTCGCATTATTGGCCTATTTCAAATACGCGAATTTCGTCTGGGCTAACTTTGTCGCGGTTTTGAATCATTTTGGATCGCAATCCTCTTCACTTCTGCACGTGGCCCTGCCCATCGCGATCTCGTTTATTGTGTTTGAAAAGATTACTTATCTCGTCGATATCTATCGCGAAGACTGTCGTCCGGCCGACAACCTCTTGACATACATGTTGTATGTTTTTTACTTTCCGAAGCTGCTCGCGGGACCAATCATTCGCTATCATGATATCGATCAACAGCTTCGCCAGCGGCGGGTGACCTGGATTGATTTTCGTGACGGCATGATCCGCTTCTTATTTGGTTTGGCCAAGAAGGTATTGTTAGCAGATCACATTGGGCACTTAGCCAATGAAGTCTTCGGATTGCCGGCTAAACAGCTCGATATGCCGCTCGCCTGGATTGGCGTCCTCTGCTTCACAGCGCAGATCTATTTTGATTTTTCCGGTTATTCTGACATGGCCATCGGTCTTAGCCGAATCTTCGGTTTCCGGCTGAAAGAGAACTTTCGCCAACCTTATACAGCGATAAATTTCACGGACTTCTGGCGTCGATGGCATATTAGCTTATCTACTTGGATCCGGGACTATCTCTATATTCCGCTGGGCGGGAACCGATATTCACTACCTA
>CAZMNG010000718.1:0-3075 GCA_964567505.1 uncultured Chthoniobacterales bacterium | reverse complement strand
GGTTGGAAGCGCCGTCGACAACCACCGGGTCAATCTGTTTCCCAAGGACGCCGCCACTCTTGTTTATTTCGTCGAAAGCGAACAACAGCATATCGCGCAACGATGTTTCGCTGATCGCCATTGTACCCGACAACGAGTGCAAGACACCGACCTTAACCTTGCCGCCGCTGAGATCGACTTCGTTGGCTCGTAAAGGGGCCGTCCAGGCAAGGAACATTGTTATCGCCGCCACCCAAGCGGACATACAAAGCATCTCGCTTCCGGGAACGAGGGCAGCGAGAGTATTTCTGGTTTTGTAGGGGTATTTCATCTTCTTTTTATTATTTGCTTTTTTGATCTTCGCGCCGTGGGGAGGTTCGAGGCGGCCTTCAGCCTGAAAACCGGACAGCGAGCAACGAGACCGAAAAACGGCCAGCAGGACTCGTGCCTGAAAAAGATGGTTGCTTCCAAATCAGAAGCTGTAACTTGCTGGAAACAAGTTAGATATGGAGTGCTGGCTTTGCACCGTTTGAACGATTCTCAAATCCGGCACTGCCGTGTCTGCCGAAAATCAGCCAGACTGTAGCATTTTTGGCAAGGTTACTGCTTATAGACACGTTATCAATGCACCGACTCAAGCTTCTTTGCCTGGCGGCGATGCTGGCGCCTCTCCTCCTCGATGCGGAAACAAATCCCGAGGCGTTCATCCGGCAGTCCATAGCCCGGGCCGTTACCAGCTCGGCAACCGATCAGGACTTGATCCTCAGTGAGATAGCCACTTCCGGAGTGGTCTCAAAAGCGGAGCGCGATCTGCTCACTTCGTGGAACAATGGGGAAATCTACCTATACGACGATCCTGCCGGCAAAACCGTCCCCGTTGTTCTCGAGGAGCCGGATACGACCGATAAAACCCGTGCGTTCAGGGTGGATACCGGCGAATTACTGCAGGATTCGAACGGCACCGCGGTCATGATCGACCCAACCACTGCAACTGCAGCGGAAATAAACGCCTTACTGCGAAAAAAAATACAGCGAGCGCTGGATCTTTTAAGCCTATCGGATCCGAATCCAGATGCCCGGGCGGCGGCGGCGTTCAAGCTCGGGTCCTCGCAAAAAGCCGAAAATTTAGCGGTCCTGGAGACGCGGCTGAAACTGGAAACGGACCCCGGCGTGAAGAAAATTCTGCTTGAAGCGACGGCTCTCATAGAACTCGCAGACACGGCGCACCCTGATCGGCAGGTCGCTGCTGCGGACGCGCTGGGGAAGTTGAATTGCATCGGCGGGCTTGACGCCCTTGCAGGCTTGATGGAAAGCAATAGCGCGTCAGCCGCGGTCAAGCAAGCCGCGGCGAAGGCGACCCAATCCATCCGGAATTATCTCTCGGTCGTGAATTTTTTCGGCACAATTTTTCACGGCTTTAGCCTGGGATCGATTCTCTTGGTTTCCGCACTTGGGTTGGCCATCACATTCGGCCTGATGGGAGTAATCAACATGGCCCATGGTGAAATGATCGCCGTTGGCGCCTACACGACGTACGTCGTGGAAAACGTTTTCCGGGACGGTCTCCCGCTCTCTCCTCTGGGCATCCGGATCATGCTGCCGGGCCTGCATCTCAGCGGATGGCTCTTCCAGACGTATTTCATTTTCGCTATCCCGCTGTCATTTCTGGCGGCTGCCCTTGCGGGGCTCGCTCTCGAGCGCTTGGTGATCCGGTTTCTTTACCGCCGGGTGTTGGAATCGCTGCTTGCGACCTGGGGTGTTTCGCTCGTAATGCAACAGTTGTTCCGTCTGGTTTTCGGGGCGAACAATGTCCAGGTGAACTCTCCTTCGTGGCTCCTCGGCAATTTCACCGTCAGCGACGTCATTCTGGGGTATAACCGGATCTTCGTGATCGCGTTCGCTATCCTGATCGTAGTCGGAACCTGGGTGCTGTTAACCAAAACGCCGCTCGGCCTGTTCATCCGGGCTGTGATTCAGGACCGGGACATGGCTGCTTGCATGGGTGTGCCCACTGAGCGGGTCAATATGCTCACCTTCGCTTTCGGGTCCGGCCTCGCCGGATTGGCAGGAGCGTTCCTCTCCCAGATCGGGAATGTCGGGCCCAGCCTGGGGCAGAGCTATATTATCGACAGCTTCATGACGGTCGTTGTTGGCGGAGTCGGGAGCATTGCCGGCACAGTGGTTTCGGCGTTTGGAATCGGCTGTTCTGACCAGGTTCTTCAACAGGTGCTGGGCTCGCCTGTGCTTGGCAAAATCTTGGTCCTGGCCGTAATCATCCTCTTTTTGCAATGGAAACCAGGAGGGTTATTCCCAACCCGAAGCCGTAGCTTGGACGGTTAGCACCCACTTCCCCGCCGCATGAATAAGAGCTTTCATAAGGCCGAAATGTGGGGCATCGGAATCGGGGCCATTATCATTCTCGGCATTTTGCCGGCGCTCAACGTTTTTGTGCCCGAGAGCAGCGTATTCCATCTCAGTGATTTTACGATCAATCTCTACGGCAAATACCTGTGCTACGCCGTGCTTGCGATTAGTGTGGATCTGCTCTGGGGTTACACCGGGTTGTTAAGTCTGGGGCAATGTCTGTTCTTTGCGCTGGGCGGTTACGCCTTCGGCATGCACCTCATGCTGTTGATCGGAAAGCTCGGACAGTACCACAGCGATCTTCCGGACTTCATGGTGTTCCTCGGCTACCCAAGGCTGCCGGCGCATTGGGAGCCGTTCCGGAGTTTCTGGTTCGCCGCAGCCGCTGTAGTTCTGGTGCCAGGCCTTTTAGCCTTGGTGTTCGGTTTTCTGGCGTTTCGTTCCCGGATCCGGGGCGTCTACTTTTCAATTCTGACCCAGGCGCTGACCTACGGTGCTTGTCTGATGTTTTTCCGCAATGATTTCACCTTCGGCGGCAATAACGGACTGACGGATTTCAAGTTTATTCTAGGTTACGACATCCGGAGCGCCGCGACCCAGCGATGCTTGTTCATGGCCACTGGCGTTCTTCTCGTCTTAACCTATGTATTCTGCCGGTGGCTGACGCTTACGAGATTCGGGAAAATTCAGAGGGCCGTGCGCGACAGTGAGAATCGGGTCTTATTTTCCGGC
>CAZMNG010000717.1:0-3076 GCA_964567505.1 uncultured Chthoniobacterales bacterium | reverse complement strand
GACGGCGCCAATGCGACCCAAAGCCCTATTCCGCCTGGTTCGGGAAAACTATTGTGTCGCGGCGACAAATTGCTGGATTACCGCGCGATCACATTCCGCATGACGATGTTCGTCGACCCGATCATCAGGCCGTAAACTCATTAGGGTCAAGCAGGTCGTCGAGCAACGAAGTAATCCGTTCGAGCGGTTTGTTAAGGCGGATCTCTGCCCCCAGTTCGAGCGCGATCGAATAGACATGTGGACGAACATTCGTTTCGGCGCTCTTCCCGGGAGCTTTGCGCCTGCTCTTTTTGGCCCCGCGGTTCCGTGCGGGAATGGCCTTTCCCGCTTTGCGGGTTTCCCGCATCAAGCCGTCATACAGCCCCGCATAAAAACTGGGTTCGTCGTTGGAATCGGCCCCGGTGGTCTCGCAAAAACGTCTCCACAGATTCTTGAAGCGGTCGCTTACCACCTGGGCAATGTTCCGGAGAGCGGGAAGGTCCTCCTTTTTCGCGCCAACGTAGAGCGCCGTCGCTTTGCCACTTGCCGTAGCACGCCAGACCCCATCAATCTGAAAGCCGTTGAGCAACACCCATTTCGCGAAGTTCCCGATCGGCGCGTCTTTCATGTCGAAAACAATCAGCCGCCGCCTTTTTTGATCTGGACGGATGCGGGCCGCGTTTGAAAAAAGATCGTCCTCGGGATCCGTTGTCTCCGCCGCGAGGGATACGGAAAAATCGTAGCGGTCTCGCAACGATGCGAGTTTCATTTCGGCCACGAGAGCTTCATGCTTGGTGCCGCGTTCCGCCATCGCAAGAAGACGGACGTAGCGGCCGCGGACGTTTGGCGGAGGCGGCAACAACGACATAATTCGGTGGTAAGGGAGACCTCCAAAAAGGTCAAGAGAACAGCCGCGCGCTTTGCCGCATTCCTTGAAGATTGCGAACTCGACCCGTCGTGGCCTGCTGTCGCTCTGTACTTAAATCGCAGACACACTCTCCAGGGGTTCCATGGAATGATGGCCGCGACGAGCAGCTTTAAACCACTGACGCGGTCCTTAACGTGCTTTAAATTCCGTTTCGTGTCTTCTCCTCTCTCTGGAAGAAGAACACCGGCTGCTTCCTTTAGGTCGATCCCGCTAGAAAAGACCAGCAACACTCGAACTCGGGTTGACAAGGTTGACGAAGCGCTGATACTGTAGCGGAAACAGACCCTCGGCATGGACAAAATAGAGCTAATCGAAGCGGTACAGAAACAACTGGGCAGCGACATCAGTAAGGCTGAGGCCGAAAAGGCGATCACCGCGGTCATTCGTTCCATCAGAGTAGGGGCGAAAAGGGATAAAATGGTACAATTGGTGGGATTGGGAAGCTTTAAAGTAGTTGATAGAAAGGCCCGTCGTGGCATTGGTCCGCCGCTGCAACAGATCTGCTTTTCTAAAACGATTTCCTCTCCGAAGACGGGATCAGAGCACGGTGTCGTTTTCGAAATGGAAAAAGAGTTGATAGAGTTGATAGCCAAGAGTCCTAATCGATCTGTGGTGACGAAAGCACTTGTGACAACTGTGCAAGGCGTGAAGCTGTCCCTGGCTAAAGAGAAGGATGCGAGCGAATCGACTGTCCTTTTATCTGTCGTCGATGAATTCGGACGGCTCTTAGAGCGAGAGCTTGGAGAGAAATTTTCTGTCGATTACTCATTCGCACTAGCCAGAATTCGAGGGGAGACAGCCAAGCTAGAGATTTTGGATGAATCCGGTCCAATGCTGACCTTGCAACAGGCTGCCGAGTTGTTGGGCGTCACTAAGCAGGCGGTTCATAAGCGCCTACAGAACGGGAGCCTCTTTGGCATGAAGTATAAAGAAGAAATCCGAATTCCGGCTTGGCAGATTCGCGATGGTGAGGTGGTTCCCGGTATTTCGAAGGTGCTCAAGAAATTGGACACGACAGACTGGGGCAAAATGCTGTTCTTGCATTCTGAGAACTTGCAGCTGGCAGAGCGCAGACCGAAGGACTTGATTTTAGAAGGCAGAGTTGACGCCGTAGCAGACTTAGCGGCTCTGTTCGGGGAACAGGGCGCCAAGTAAGAGAAGGGATTGAGTGGAAAGTAGATTCGATTTTTCGAAGATAAATCCCCCTATAATCGAAATCCCTGGTCCTTGGTATCGGGTTCACCCCACAGATAAAAGAGTTGTCTATTTTGGAAGGAGTGGGACCAATCGCTGGGATAGCCCAGACAAGAGCTATGGGGTGATGTATGCCGGCGAGAGCTGGCAAGGGGCCCTCATGGAGAGCGTTCTTCACGATCCCAAGACGAAGGTCGTTTTGGAGTCAGAGCTTGCTAAGCGTTCCATGGCTCTTTTCACAACAGCGACAGCGCTGCGTGTAATTGATCTTACTGACGGGGTGGTACTGCGCGCTCTCGCCTTGACTGAAACTGAGACGAAGGGTCCATATTCCGTATCCCAAGCGATTTCAGAGGGCGTCTATTCAGCCGGCTGGATTGTCCATGGGGTTCGATATGCGAGCCGATTGGATCCTAAACTTGCCTGTTTAGCGCTCTTCGAGTTCCCAGAAGAGCGGATCATAGTTCAAGGGTTGGGCGCGCTTTTGTCAGATTTCAACCGGAGTTTAGTGGGTTCGATGCTCGATACGTATCGCATCAGGCTGATTTTTGATCTCTGAGGGCATTGGGCGATTTAATACGATCAGCCGGCACAACTTTGTCCTTCCTTGCAGCGCATGGCCGCAGTGCTGCCGGACCAGGTCATCGAGACCGGTTCAATCGACGGTGAACCCCGATCGAGCGCTGGTAAATGCCGCTTTATCGCAGATTATCCGGTTTTTGGCGAGTCTTTGTGTGTGAGTTCGTATCTTTATTTTCAATTTGGTTTCCATTAATCAGTTCGATCTGACCATTGTGAAAGCTTTGAATTCCTGCGTCGCAGAAAAGGTCGAATACATTTTCACGAGTGCAATGAATCTGGTTTGAATCGTGCCGTGTTTACTGAGGGACAAACGTTACTTTACGCCGTGCGAACGCCTGTCCTAGTAGAGGAAAGCGAGGAACGTCTCGAAGATTCAGCCTGAACAATTTGCGT
>CAZMNG010000716.1:0-3077 GCA_964567505.1 uncultured Chthoniobacterales bacterium | reverse complement strand
GTTGCAGCGAAGGTGAAGGAAATGTTGAAGTAGACGAACCGCGTCCCCAGATCGAACCGTAGTCTCTCGATTCCCTTTTTTCTTGATGTCCGACCTCATGGAAGTAGGCAGAACAATTCAGCGGATGCTGATGCTCCGTGCGCTGATAAAATTCAATGAAGATTCGCAGATGCCTGGCTGAGCGCCTCGGCCTCCGAGTCGGCCTGCAACATTTCCGCCAGATTAAACAGGCTCGATGCTGGGCTATATGGAGGCACTCGGCCAAAGCGCGTAGGGCCGTCGTTTTTCCTACCCCTGCGCCGCCGCACACCAACGAAATAGGTTCGATCAGTCCGAGCCGCACGACTTGACGCTGTTCTGCGTTGAGCTGGATTCCGTGCCGATACTCTAGTTCTAGTGCGGAAAGCGTAGCCGCCAACGCTTCAGGGGGCACTAACAACGGCCAACTGGCCGGGCGTTGTCGAAGCCCTGTAAACCAGCGGCCCACGGCCTCTTCCATTAACGCGGGACCCACAGCCCGTAGCCCACCGTCGTGCTCGACTAACACGCGCCGTAGCACAGATTCGTCCACGGCTTTAATAGCCAACCCGCGGTCGCCGCGCAACTTGGATGCGGTTTGGTTTATTACCGTTTCCCGGTCGAAGAGAGTAGAGCCAATGCTGTCGAGCAACTCGTAAACTGAGCACTCTGCAGCTGCAACCACTCGGCGGGAGTCCCAGCCCTGAACTCCAAAATTCTCATGAGCCAGTCGGTCGACCTCACGCCAATTGGAAAGCGCGATCAGGATGTACGGGTTGCGTTCCACCTCATCGCGAGCCCGCTCGCCGTATACCGGAGCTTGTCAGCCCACCGCAGGTCGAGTCCGCGCTCAAGCATCCAGTTGAACATAGCCTGCTCAGCAAAAAGTCCTTGCCACGCCTCTTTGAGCGCGAATGCTCGCTCCGGCCCGAGGAACTCGGCCACCGTCGTCTCGATCCGATCATTGAGCAAACGTGGTAGTTCCGCGCCAAACCGCTACGATGATTTCCTCGATGGTCGCTCCGGCTTCGAGGTTTTCGAACACAGCGGACACGGGCATCCGGGTGTCGCGAAACACCCATGCGCCGCTTAATCTCCCCGGCACGCTTTCGACGGCGGGGCATTTGGACCAATCGAGAGTTGCCATGTGCTCACCATCCTCCATCGCTGGCTTTTTACCACGATCGGGCGTCAGCGTCACGCCGAAGGGTTGAACGCTCGCGTCCGTGTGTGGCTGGACATTAAAGTTGGAAACTTTTCTCCCTGGATCGTG
Organism: uncultured Chthoniobacterales bacterium; assembly: GCA_964567505.1. Lineage (GTDB taxonomy): Bacteria > Verrucomicrobiota > Verrucomicrobiia > Chthoniobacterales > JAFAMB01 > JAFAMB01. The sequence goes on along the minus strand of CAZMNG010000716.1, from coordinate 1,786 downwards.
CGTTTTCAAGTCGTTTGCAAAGTTGGAAACTTTTCGTCTGCCATGGATCTGCGTAACCGAGCTGTGAGTCCGTACCGAGGTCAGGAAAATGCTAGAAAAAAAGGTCAGTCAGAAATGGCGCTGCGGCTGGAGCCCTTTGGCATCCACGTGATCATTATCGAGCCGGGATACTTTCGCACGGATTCTCTCGACAGCAGCTCGGTTCCACTACGGCGACATCGACAATACGGAGTGAATAACAGCCCCGAAAACCTGCACAAGGGATTTACCCATGTTTATCTTATCACGTTCGAAAATGCGGACGCGCGTGATGCTTATCTCCCTCATCCGGAACATAAGAAGTTTGGAGAACTGTTAGGGAAGTAGGCACCGCGTCCGATGTTGCGGCGTGTTTTGCAAGTGGATTGGCGTGTTCTGCTAGTGACAGGTTTTCAGGCGGAGTTATGCTGCAATCGTAACGACGAGTTCACGCGTATGCAGCCCAAGGCGCATCGACATGGCCTCGCTTAAATCATGAATGATCGATTCCGCATTTCCAGTCTTCTCGCCGACCAGCTGAGAGAGCATAAGTTGACGCTGCCGTCATTGCTGCGTCTGGCGGAATTGCCGGCAGGGTTCTTCCAACAGGAAAGAATCTACGCCACCACCGCCGAACTTTTTGCGCTCTGGCGGGCGATCGGGAAAATGAGTCCCGATCCTGGTATTGGGCTGAAACTGGGCGCGGAACCACGGCTTGAGCGTTACCATCCCACGGCAATTGCCGCCGTTTGCAGCCGGTCCTTCCGCGACGCCCTGCAACGCATGGCCCGCTACAAGCAACTGACTTGCCCGGAAGAAATCCGCATTCACACCATACGGGACGAATCCTCCGTGGAATTCTTCTACCTCGAAACCGAAGAAGCTCAACCCGATGTCTTGGTGGATCTGTGCCTTTCATGGATTTTGTCTATCGGACGTCGGGGCACCGGCGGACAAGTTGCGCCGCTGCGCCTGGAACTCACCCGGTCTGTCCAATACCGTGAGTTGCTGGAGGCTCACTTTGGCTGCCGGGTGCGATTCAGGGCCGGGCGCAACGCGCTCGTGTTTCGCAGCAGCGACCTTGACCGGCCATTTGTGACCTACAATGTGGAATTGTTAACGGCGATCGGGGCCCAACTGGAAAGCGAACTCCAGGCTCGAAATGCCAGTTTGGACGTGGGTGAGAAGGTGAAGCACACTCTCAAACGTTCGTTGGCCGGGAAACGCCCGACGCTTCTTGACGTCGCGCGCGAACTCGGCATGAGCGCACGCACGCTGCAGCGCAGACTTAACGATGGGGACATCACTTTTCAACAACTTGTAGAAGACGCCCGGCGTGAGCTGGCACACCACTATCTCAAACAAAGTACCGTTGAATTGAACGGGGTTGCCTTCCTTCTGGGTTATGGGGATGCCAACTCGTTCTTTCGCGCCTTTCATGGATGGGAAGGCACCTCGCCCGGGGAATGGCGCACGCAGCATAGCACCGCCGCCGAGATTGCGGCGATGGGACATTGAATATGTAACATGACAACAACGAAACGGAACACAGACAGGAGTTCAAAAATGGAAAAGCGCAAACTTGGAAACAGTAATCTGGAAGTCTCGGCCATTGGCCTCGGGTGCATGGGCATGAGCTTTTCCTACGGGCCACCGAAAGATAAGCAGGAGATGACCGCTGTGCTACGGGCGGCAGTTGAACGGGGCGTCACCTTTTTCGACACCGCCGAAGTCTACGGCCCGTTCCTGAACGAAGAACTCGTGGGCG
>CAZMNG010000715.1:0-3089 GCA_964567505.1 uncultured Chthoniobacterales bacterium | reverse complement strand
AAGCGGCGGTCGTATGGAACAGCGTGCGGCTTTCGGGGCAGGACGCATTGGCCGTTCGCGCGAGCAAGAAGCTACGAAGTGACGAGCACCTAGTCACCGGCTTTGCCCCTACGCTCCTGCGGATGGAGCTGGACCGGGTACCGCTGTGGCGCGGCGATCATGTTGCGATCAGACAGCTCGTCGAGGACTTCGCTCGTTATTTATACCTGCCTCGTCTCAAGGAGCCGGCCGTGTTGCTCGAGGCCATTCGTGAGGGGCTGCGATTGCTGACGTGGAGCCGGGATTCTTTCGCTTATGCTGAAAGTTTCGACGAAGCAGCAGGACGCTACCGGGGTCTGCGTTGCGGCGAATTGGTGAACATCTCGGAAGACAATCTTTCGGGCCTCTTGGTCCGCCCCGAGGTAGCACTTAAGCAGCACCAAGCCGAGACAGCGCCAGGCCCAAGCGAGCCCACTGGGCAGACCGGCGGTCCAGTGGGCGGACCGGGCGAGCCTGTTCCGCAGAGTGGTCCAACCGGAGCCCCGAGCGAGAACAAGGTGCGCAGGCCCAAGCGGTTCCATGGCACCGTCAGTCTCGATCCATCTCGTGTCGGGCGCGACGCGGGGCGCATCGCCGACGAGGTGATCTCGCATCTCGCCGGGTTGGTTGGATCTTCGGTGAAAGTCACCCTTGAAATCGAGGCTGAAGTTCAGGCGGGGACTCCCGAGAATGTCGTGCGCACGGTCACTGAGAATAGCCGCACGCTTAAATTCACGACGCACGGTTTCGAGGAGGAATGAGTAGGACCGCCCTGACCATGGAAGTTTTACGACCAGCACCGCCGCTCACGGGCATATGGGCGGACGGCTGCTGGGCACGGGCCGGCGTAATGCCACGAAGAAGCAGCTCAATAATGCCGCTAGGTTCTAGCGCCGGCCTCGCCCAGCTCAAAACACACTTTTCGATTTCGACAACCCCGCTTAAAATCGTCGCGGCGGAGTTCGATGTCAAAGCGCAGCTTGTGAACTACTACGAACGCGGTTTTGGCATAAAGACCGGGGTCGCGGCTCAACTGAAGGCTGCTCAAGCCTTTGGCTGCGTTGACGAACAGGCTCAAGGCCGTGAGTAGAGTTCGAAACGGAAGCTTCCGGTAAGCGAGCAAGGTGCCACTCGTCGCCGGAAACTGCCGATGACAGGTCTTGCATTTGAACACGCGACGACACCGATAGGTATAAACGGCGGGGCAGCTGCAATGGGGGCAGACTGAGGCGCCATCAGCTGACGTCTATTTTAAGCAGTTGATTTTGTTGCTTCGTGTGTTTGCGCCATGATGCCGTGGTAGTGCGTATTCTGAGGATGAACAAGTTCGGTCGCGTTGCCCGTTATACTATTTCGAGCGGCGTTCCTATCGCCGGTTGCAGTTGGATTTGAAGATTAAATAGTTCGTCAGCTACCATCTCTCCATTTAAAAGACCATTCAGATATTCGAGGAGATCATCCTGTCGTGGTTGACCAAAAGCGAGTCGATAAACCGTGAGGCTCCGCTTTAACCAATCCAATCGTTGGTCTCACGACTAAAGGGTAGGATAGGTACCCTTCGTTCGACCTTCACCGGACCTTCACACAACCAGTACGGGACCAGATCGGTTCCTCTGCCGTGGCATTCCGTGCGAGGGAAAACATTTCGGCCCAAGGATCGATTGGTGCGTTGCCTCGGCCTCGGAGCTGCGACGCGTGATTAAGGGAACTGTGATTTATTGCTGGAGATAACGGTTCGCTATGTGCATTGTGCACGGAGGACGGCTTTCAGCAGAATGCGATCGCGCGCTAAGATTCAATGGCCTGCTGCGGAAAAACACTTCTAACTATGTGCCATTTTGCTCGTTGCCGGATGCCAGGGCCAGTACCGCCGGCCGCACACCGGGTGCGCTGGCGCACTGCCGATGAATATGCCACAAACTTCGAATCGCAAAAGGACACCGGCGCTGCGCTCGATAACAAGCTCCGCGCGCAAGCTCGCGCTCAGCACCTTTACCGGTGCTGCACACCCGCTGGATAAAACAGGGCTACGGTCAATCAGTCGGAGAAGACGTTGGATTTTGTTGCCCGTGCATTACTGTTCGCAAACCGCCAGCTGCTATACTCCAATCAATAACTGCACCTAGAATAACACTCAAGCGCTCTAGAAGTTCATTCGATTTCAGTTCCGCACTCAACGCAGACCACGCGACAGCATTGTAAGGCCAATCCGGAGATGGGATAACTTCGATTCCCGCGTGGGGCCGTTCCAGATAATATTTCTTAAGAGCCTTTAACGCGAGGTCCCTTCTGTAAACCGCGTTGCTCGGCACGGAGCAAATAGCTATTGGTGCTTCGCTGGTCTTCCGCCAACCAACGCCAAGATGAAAGCCTGGATCCCAACCGCATGAGGCTCCGACAATGACACGGTAAAATTTGCACTCTTGCCGCACAGAACCGATGTGTTCTTCGCCGATTTCTTTTTCTGATCCTAGCGCCTCTTTAATATCAGAGAGGCGCGACTTCATTGCCTCTCTTGCAACATTCGCTATCGACTGCTCAAATGACTCCATGGCCGCTCGCGCGTCCCAATAGCTCGTGAGTCCTGTATTAAAAAGCTCCTCTTCAGCATCCATTGTATTGCTCATTATTATCCTCATTGTTCAAGATATTTTATCAAACGATCAGTTCCGGTTGCCAAAAGCGACGTATGTAAATCGGCGTCAATAGCAGGAAAGCCAAGGATGTTTTGCTCAACCGCCCCTATGAATGAAGCTACGATACAAGCCAATAATACCTTGTTTTCAGCTATGAGATAGGGAAGCAAGTTACGAAGACCCTTCGTGAATTTGTCCCATGCCATCGGCCTAAAACCGAATTTATCTGTTTCATTCACCTCTGTCGCGAGCAGAAGGGCTACTCTTCTTCTTTCTGTTCGTTCTTTAAGCCATTTTGCGTAGCCCTCGTGCTTGGCTGTGTCCGCAGACACTGCGCTGCCGGTCTTCAATTCTAAGACTATAATGGTGTCAGCAAAATTGACGACGCAATCCAACCGTCCAGCATGACCATCGTGACCTTCTGGGACCCACACT
>CAZMNG010000714.1:0-3090 GCA_964567505.1 uncultured Chthoniobacterales bacterium | reverse complement strand
CACAGCTGCTGGAAACTGTTCGGGACAAAAATCTCGGAATCCGAAAAATCATCGTCGCGTCATCGCAGGTCGTGTATCAGGAAGGAGCTGGAGAATGCCCCCAACATGGCTTGGTCTTTCCTGGATTGAGGCCGATCGACCAGCTTCGGCGCGGCGACTTTTCGGTCCGCTGCCCGGCATGTCAGAGTCCGACAAAGTCGGTACCGACACCGGAGTTTGCGCCGCTAGGAGGAGAAACGGTTTACGCAATCACAAAGGTGGATCAGGAAAAACTCGCGCTCACTTGGGGAAGGCAGGTCGGCATTCCGACCGTGGCATTACGTTACTCGTGCACGTTCGGTCCCCGGCAATCGATATTTAATCCCTACACCGGCGTCATCGCTATCTTCTGCACGCGGTTACTCAACAGTCTGCCGCCAGTGATTTACGAAGATGGAGAGCAAACTCGTGATTTCAGCTATGTGGAGGACATCGCTCGGGCCAATTTGCTCGCTGCAACTTCGGACGAGCTAGACGGAAAGGCCGTTAACGTCGGAAGCGGCCGAGGGGTCACCATCAAACGAGTCGCCCAACTGATTTCCGATGCATTGCAAATACGGCTCCCGCCGATCATGAATCGCGAGTTTCGCCCGGGAGAAATGCGGCATCTGATATCCGATACTACCTTGATCAGGAACGCTGGTTACACGCCGGCAGTGAGCCTTGAAGAAGGGATCGAACGTTATCTCGAGTGGATTCGCCAACAGGGATCGACCGTCAAAGAGTATTTCGCCGCTGCGGAATTCATTCTCCGGGAAAAGGGAATTCTCCAGAAGGTCGACGCCTGAGAACCCTGCATCTATCATGGTCTGCTTAGTCATTCCCGCGTTGAACGAAGTGGAAGTCATCGCCGAAGTCGTTCGCTCGGTTCCCCGTACGATCGTGAACAAGATCATAGTCGTTGACAATGGAAGTACGGATGCCACCGCTCAAGCCGCCAAGAACGCAGGCGCGATCGTGGTGAGCCAGCCGACTCGAGGCTACGGTAGAGCTTGCCGGGTAGGCATGAACGCTGCCGTTAAAGCAGGCGCCGATATTGTCGTGTTCATCGACGGCGACGGCGGCGACTGTCCGGAATTTATGAACGAATTGATCCTGCCGATTCAGGAGAACCGCTTTGACTTTGTGATTGGGTCGCGCACGCGAGGGACACGAGAACTAGGCAGTCTCAATACGCAGCAAATTTTCGCGGCCCGTTTGGCGGGCTGGTTAATGCGCGTGCGTTATGGCGTGAATTTCACCGATATGTCTCCTTTCCGCGCGATTCGCTCGGAGTTGCTGCGTTCGTTGCCCATGCGAGAGGAAACTTACGGCTGGAATCTGGAGATGCAGATGTTGGTGGCACAGAAGCGGGCCCGTATCTTGGAAATCCCTGTGAATCATCGTAGACGCCGCGGTGGCGTCTCCAAAGTTTCCGGCACTTTCAAAGGAACGATTCTGGCGACATTCCGTATCGCTGCGACGTTCTTTCGCGTCGCCGTTGGCAACGATCGGAAGCATTCGGCCGTCGCCCAAACGAGCTGAATTGGGAGGTCGACGCCCGGCGCGGCCAGGAATAGCTTGCCTGCAATGGAAAAAACGAAACGGATGCACTGGCGGGAACAACCAAATCGGTTGCCGGATCTTAACTAACTACAATGAGCGACGGTCGAATCCCTTTTTGGAAGGTCGCCCTTGGCGGTTTGTGCGCGGGCCTGTCCGGCGGAATCATGATGCTGGTTGTAGCCGGGTTGCTCCGCTTGATACTCGGGTCGCCGAGTGCGACTGAGCTCATTTTTGACCGTGCTTTTCCGTTGGTTTCGGTTGCTTTCTTCATCGAGCAGATCAATCGATTCGGCGGCTACATTCAGCTCAAGGTTGCTGGAGCAATCGCGTCACTTGTTGGACAGGTCTTGGCTTCCGGATTAGCCGGTCTCGCATACGCCCTGGTGCTCGAATCGCTGAGGCGCCGCCATAAAGGCGAGTCTCCGCGCGCAAGGCTATTGATCGACCCGACAGGGTGGAAACTGATCGTCTTCGGGCTCTTGCTGGTTTGGCTTGGGTTCGAATTTTTTCTGGCTCCGACTCTCATCACCCAATATCGCGGCGTACCGATTGCAATTTCCCCCTATCTCACATCGCTTGGCTTGCTTGTTGAGTTTGCCGCGTGTGCATTTGGGATTCTCTTTTTTTACGGACTCCTCACCCATCGCCCCGCCTCGGCGACCGATAATAATTCACTTCTTGCCGGGCATTGGACACGAAGAGTGTTTCTGCAACTTGCGATTACTGCGGCCGGGGCGGGCGCATTCAGCTTCGTTTTACGTCTCCTGGCTCGCAATAGCACGCTGGATTACGACGGAACGACGTACGAAGGGCCGGATGTCGAATCAATTACGCCCAATGATGACTTTTACTGCGTCACCAAGAATTTGATTGATCCCGAAGTGGTTCGAGACCTTTGGCGCTTGGAAATAAGCGGGGCGGTGGAACAACCGCGCACTTACTCTTTTGCTGAGCTCACGGCCATGCCCGCGGTCGAGCAGCTCACGACCCTTTGTTGCATCAGCTATCCGGTCGGAGGAGGCCTCATGAGCAACGCGCTCTGGAAAGGGGTTCCTTTGCCCAAAGTGTTGGAGGCGAGCAGAGCGAAATCGAATGTAGAGGCTGTCTTATTCCACGCAGCCGACGGATATTACGAGACTTTTCCGTTCAGCAAAGCAATGGAGCGAACAACTTTGCTTGCTTACGAAATGAATGGCGAACCGATTCCCCGTATTCACGGCTTTCCGCTGCGCATGATCGTACCGGGCCTGTACGGTGAGAAGAATCCGAAGTGGCTCACGAAAATAGAGCTGCTTCTCGGTCATGATCCGCGGCTGAAGAAAACGCACGGGTGCGGATTCTACAAGGAACAAGGTTGGGGGCCGAATTTTGTGGTGCCGACGCACTCGCGCATTGATGCACCTGAGGTCCAGGACGGCAAGTTTGTGCAGGAGCTTCGGACCGGCACACCGGTCGATCTGCGCGGCATCGCATTCGGAGGTGACCGCGGGATTCAAAAGGCGGAAT
>CAZMNG010000713.1:0-3092 GCA_964567505.1 uncultured Chthoniobacterales bacterium | reverse complement strand
TTTCTGGCCGAAAAAGTGAAGCGTGCGAGTCTTTTTCAAAACCGGAATTCGTTGTGGTAGATCATTGGCCAATCGGGATGGACGAAAGGCTTGGAAGGCCGCTTTGGGCCGAAGCGGAATGGCAGGTTCCGGGCCGAGACCGCGAAGAACTGCCCTTCCGTCAGTGTGTCGCAGGCGGGAGATGAACAACCCCGACATAAGCGAAAGATTTCTGAACGATGCAGGCCGAGTTGCCGAACCGGCATGGCCCGGCAATGGAGCGGTCAAATATTGCGGAGGGGCTTTCGGATAATTGCCTCTCGTCGACTTTCATACCATCGGAAACAGGCCCGCACGGCCACCACCTCGGCGACCGTAGAAAACTTCGACATTCGCCAACCTGGCGATATCCGCTGGTGGGTCGATGTTCTCCAGAATGATGAACTGACTCGACCGTGCGCTGGCTGAGAGATGACGAAAGAAATGGTCTTTCAGCGATGTTTGCAGAATCTCCTCTTCGTCCGGGTCGAGCTCGCCATACCGCGACGTGATTGGGTCGCGGTACGTTAGTAGCGGCGTGTCCAAAATCAGAAATCCCGGATGTGGGAGACTTTTCTCACGGCAGAATAGAAGCAGGGCGACTTTGAAGGCTGCATGCGTAATCGCGCGAACGCCTTTTCCATTATCGCGTCGCAGCTTGCCGTCAATTTTCAGATCATATGTAGCATCGTCAAAACTTACGTGGCAGTCGCCTGGAAAATGCCAGGCTTTTAGCACTTTGCTCACAATTTGCGAGAAATCATGGGCGGCAGTCGATGTGACGCCAAGCTTTGGGCGATCGGCCGTGCTCGCGGGCCGCACCGCGTTGAGTGATGCGAGTCTGGCGCGGTAGGCCGCAAGCTGATTCATCAGGGATATCCCACGCTTAACCCGGTCCCGGATCGTCATGATCTCCGCGACCTGCCGACGGGCCTCTCCCGCTCCCGGAGCAAGGCGGTTGATCTCATCTTCCGTCGCCCGGAGATTGGCCGCGAGTATCGGAAGTTGTTCCGAAAGGGTCACACGTTCCGCATAAAGCTGCTGGACTGTTTGCGTCAGATCAACCTGCTGTTGCCTGATTTTGGCGATCTCAATAGACGCCGCCCCGCGAATACGGTTGATGTCGCTGAGGCTATGCTCAGTTTGTTGAGCTTCGGGAGACGCACCACAGAGAGGGCATTCGCGGTCCCCTCCGAGTGATAGCAAAAAGCTGGCCTCTTCCAGCGCTTCGAGCCGCTCGATATCGGATTGATAAATCTGATGTAGCTGGCTGAACCGAGCGAGATTCAGATCGACCTCACCTGCCCGTCGTTCCATCTCGGCGTACTGGTTTCCTATCCGGCGCTTGTCTACCAAAAGCGCGCGGATCGATCCTTGCGCAGCATCGGCCTCCGCCTGCGCCGCCGCAAAAGTATGGTCCAGCCGTCTGTCTTGCTCCGGCAGATCAGCAACATCGGTATAGTCTGCTGTTAGCTCGGATTCCGTGGCCTGTATCATCTCGTTGACGACCTCGACTTTCGCCGCCGTTGATGTCCGGAAGGTCTTACGGTCCACAACTTCCACGAGCGCGCTATCATCAATTCCAGTGAGCATCAATTTGAATACACTGCGCTCCGTCGGACCGCTGACATGCTGACCCGACAGAACAGGCGACTCCTCGCTCTGGATTGAAGTCTCATCGACCATGCAGAAGCGGGCAATATCACGAAAACTGAGGGCCCGCTTCTTGCCGGCGGCGTTTGTCGCTACCTTCTTTCCACCCAGGCCGATCTCATTAAGCAAAAACTGCGAGATATTATCATCATCGTTCCCGTCATTCCTCTGTGCCAGCAGTCTCGGAGTCCTATTCTCCTGTGCGCGGAGGAGGCCGGGATAAAGCTGAAAACCGCCCCCCGCGATGGCACGCGCAATAGTCTGTGCTACGCTACCGCTTTCAAAGCCGAGCCATAGCCGGTCGTATGGCCGACACTGCTCTATGTCCGGCAATGGCCTGTTCGCACCCATCGCGTAGTCGATCGCCTTATAGGCGAACGACTTACCGGTATTCGACGCGCCGAATATGAGGTTGAGACCCGGCTTAAACTTCAAGTCCGCAACGTCGGCCGACGGCCCACTGAACGCGAGATGGGAAAGAGTTAGCGCAACCGTCACACGCTTTGTCCGGGTCGGCCAACCTCACCCTGAAACTCGACCGCCCAGCGGCCAATGCGGTCGGCAATGCGACCAGTCAGTTCGGCCTGATCCAGGTCGCCCAGTTCCGAGATTAACCACTGCGCGCGTTCCTTTAGCGAGGTCGCGTAACGCGTCCTTAGGAGACTGACCAAAGCCGGCACGCCCTCGCCGGCCCGGTACGCTACGCCCTTCTCGTCCGCGATCAGCTCGATGAGGTGAAGCCTGCGCATGAATTTGAGGCTGTCTTCGACCAGACGACGACGAACAAGCAACTCGCCTGTCCGGCCCGGAAGCGCCGGGTGAAGGCTCGGCGGGCCGCCGATGTCCTCGGTATGCACTACCAGGTGATCGAACCAGGTTAGCTGCGACAGATCGAGCGCCCGGGGATAGGCGGCTTCTAAAATGACCATCGCACGTGTCCCGGTTTCCAGTTCGCTGTTATAAAGCGGCTGCCGTTCCGGCCTTGGTTCGTGTGTCAGAGCTTCCATGACAAGATCCGCCGATTGTTGACGAAGTGATGGCAAATCCCCTGCTTGACCTGCACGCGCGCGTGCCGGGCTAGAGGGCCTCCAGGTGACACGGTCGCGGCATGGCCCATGACACTATTCACGCGTGTCAAAGAATCGGCATGGGGCTCACGGTGCTTATCGATAATTCCGTGATACATTTCGTCCTCAAGCGCGGCAGTCTCCTCGGCGAGAGTGTTATCCCGGTAGAATCGACTGAAGGCATCCGCCGCGTAGAACCTTTCCCGCTGCTCGAAGAAATGCTGACCGTGGACAGAGTGGGCAATGATCTCATCATGGCCCGCATACGTGCGCTTGTCCCGTTCGCCATCAGCCTCCATCAGCGCGTCAGCGTAGCGCAATTCGTCGGGCGCGACAGTGGGAGGAACGACGCCA
>CAZMNG010000712.1:0-3095 GCA_964567505.1 uncultured Chthoniobacterales bacterium | reverse complement strand
CAGTTGCCTCCGTCTTTCTGATGATGGATTACGGTGCACAGCCCTTCGGGTTCGGGTCATATGGCGAACCTGACTGTCAGTCGCGCGATTAGTTAGCATCATAACGGTCGGATTCCGTGTGCCCGCGCTGATCACCACGGTAGGCACCTTTTTCCTGCTGCAAGGTGTTGTCGTGTCGATTTACAATAGCCAGCCGATCGTGGCGCCGGTACAAGAACCGTTCAATGAGATCTTCGGTGAAAACCTGTACAGTCCTACTGATTCAGTCTGGTCCTGGCATGGACTGACGGCATTTACACCATTCCTTTGGACCCTGCTGGTCGTCGCCGCGATGGCGTTGGTGCTGAATAGAACGACCTTCGGACTGCACACGATTGCTACCGGCAGCAATATTGTCGGCGCACGCGAGATCGGCGTGCGCACCGATCGGATCAAGGTGTGCAATTTCATGATTGCAGGGGCATTTGCCGCCGGTGCCGGTATCGTTAACACGGTCCAATTTGCGTCCGCCGATCCTCTGGCCGGCGGCCCTTTTCTGACTCTGCAGGCCATCGCCGCCGCGGTAATCGGCGGTACATCACTTCTTGGCGGTTCAGGAACGGCCATTGGTTCACTGCTCGGAGCATTTGTGGTAGCCACACTCAACAACGGTCTCGTCATGATGGGCGCACAGGCCACCGTGTCCGACATTTACCTGGGCACCGCGATCGTTCTGGCCATGATTCTGAACGTACAAGTCGACAAAATGCGCGCCCGGAGACGCATATGAGCCAGAAGAACATTCCCGCTCTCAATGCAGACACTCCGTTCATCCTCGAGATGAACCGAATCAACAAGACCTTCGGCGCCGTTACGGCGCTTGTCGACGTGAGTATTAAGCTCCGTCAAGTACTTGCCTTGGTTGGTGACAATGGCGCGGGTAAGTCCACCCTGGTCAAAATCCTCTCCGGGTTCCACCATCCGGATAGCGGCACAATTGTTTACCAGGGGAAAGAGGTGCACTTCCGCTCACCTCGTGACGCGCGCGCCCAAGGCATTGAGACCGTCTACCAGGATCTCGCGCTCATCAACGACCTTAGCATCTATCACAACATGTTCATCGGACGCGAATACCACAAACGCATCCTGGGATTGAGGCTGCTCGATAACAGAAAGATGCGCGATTTGGCTCAGACCTATCTCAATTCGTTGGGAATCCAAATCCCAAGCGTGAACAGCACCGTCGACCTCCTGTCCGGCGGCCAGCGCCAGTCCGTGGCCGTTGCTCGTTCGATCTATTCGTCGCCTACGATCCTGATTCTGGACGAGCCGCTGGCTGCTCTGGGCGTGCGGGACAGAGCCCACGTTCTGGGCCTGATCCAGAATCTGCGACGCCAGCGCAGCGTCTCTATCATTCTGATCGTGCACAACTATAACCAGGTTTTCGAAGTGTGCGATCGCATCAACTTCCTGCACTCCGGCGAGATCGTCCTCGATGCCTCGACGTCTGAGACAAGCGAGGAACAACTGATCCGGATTGTGAAATCGGGTCTTGGCCGACAAGCCATCGCCGCTGCCGCTGCCGAAATCGGGGCCAGCATCGGATCGGCACCAACTCAATCACGCGAGGCATAAATGAAACCAAAGTTGGCGGCGTTCCCGAAATGTTACATGGACGAGTTGGGCGTCCACCGGACAATGACCCTCGGTGACTGGATTGAAATGGGTGCCACGCTTGGGGTACAAGGACTCGAGTTATATTCCGGATTTATTGAGGATAACGCAGCCTTCTTGAGAGAAACCAAAGCATCTCTGCACAGACACGGGCTTCAGATGCCGATGCTCTGCTGCTCTCCTGACTTTACTGAACCTGATGCCGATCTGCTGCAGGAACAAATTGCGCGCGAAAGGCGCATGATCGAGATTGCTGCTTTCTTTGGCGGACGCTTTTGCCGTGTTCTGTCCGGCCAGCGGCGGCCCGGTTTGTCGATTGAAACCGGGATCGCGCAAGTCGTCCGGGTGATCAAAGACCTGATCCCATTCGCGAAGGAGCATGGTGTCGTTCTGTCGATGGAAAACCACTACAAAGACAGTTATTGGCGTTACCCGGAATTCGCCCAAAAGATGGACATATTCACCGCCATCATCGGACAGATTGATTCTCCATGGTTCGGCATTAACTATGATCCCTCCAATACTCTGCTCGCCGGGGAGGATCCGTTAGATATGCTCGATCGCGTAAAGCATCGTGTGGTGTCGATGCACGCCAGTGACCGTTATCTCAATAGCGGCACCCTGGAAGATCTTCGACGGGAGGAGGATTCTGTCGGTTACGCCAGCCGCCTTTCTCACGGCGTGATCGGCCAGGGCCTGAACGACTATGACAAAATTTTTTCGGTCTTAAATTCGGTCGGGTTTGCCTCGTGGATCTCGATCGAGGACGGGATGAACGGCATGGAGGAGATGCGCGAATCCGTCCAATTTCTAAAGCGAAAAATCGACCTGCATTTCAAAGATTGAACGAAAATGAACTCCGAATCGACGATCTTTCACTGTCGCAAATTTTAAGGAGGAAGATTTGCCGTGAGTCCTGCCTATCCTGAATTCAAAGGGAATCGGGCTCTTATTACGGGGGGCACGCAAGGGATCGGCAGAGCGATCGCCGAGCGATTGGCCCGGCAGGGTGCCATGGTCTATCTGAACTATTCCCGAAATGAGCAAGCCGCCTGCGAGGCCTTTAACCGATTCCACGAGTCGGGTTACGCCGCGGAACTGTGCAAAGCCGATTTGGGCGAACCTGAGGCGGTTGAAGCGATGCTGGTCCAAATCCATCGGAACGGTCCCCTCGATCTTCTGGTATGCAACGCGGCTTACCAGGAAAAGAAGGGATTTTTTGAGACCGATCTCGCGTTGGTCCGACGGACGCTTGACATCAACATCCTGGCCAATTTTCAAATCATTCAAAAAGTAGCCCGCGAGATGATCGCCGCGGGACGCAAAGGGCGAATGGTGATGTGCTCCTCGGGTCATGGAACGATGGCATTCAAGGGCACATTCGCCTACGATGTCTCGAAAGCTGCGCTTAATCATTTCATGCGTTGCGCGGCTCTGGAATT
>CAZMNG010000711.1:0-3097 GCA_964567505.1 uncultured Chthoniobacterales bacterium | reverse complement strand
AAAGATTTGAGCAGCGCTGGTACTGCGCCGAACTCCAGCGGCTCCGCGGATTGTTGCTTGGGATGCAAAGCGAGGACACTTCGGCTACAAGAGATCCGCTAAAGGAGGGCGTGCTTAGCCAGGGGTGTCCGTGGGTTCGGATTGGATCTGGCGCGAGCCAGACAAGTTAAAGGAGTGATTTTAAGATTTCACCTCTGGAGAAAGCGTCCCAAGCGGAGTGTGGCCCAAAGATCAGGAAGCTGGATGTCCGTCTGAACGCTCGATCAGGTCCGGGTTCGGCCATAGGGAGTAAGGGTACATCGGTACATCGATTCCTTACTGCCTACGGTGACTTAGTTGATTGGAGACAGGGTCTCCTTGCGCAGCGTGTCAGCGTTGGGACTGCCGCCACAGCAAGAAAATCAGAGGCTCTGTTGACAGAACGGAACGCTTTAAAAATAATCTCCGTTCCGCCGGCTACTGGGACCCAAACCTATGACGTTTGTTTCTCGCGCAAACCTTTTCCCTCGAGCCATCCTTGCAGGGAGGAGATGTAGTCGTAATAACTGATGGAATCCGGATTTAGATGCTCTTCCTCGCAGAATTCGCGAAGATGACGCAAGAACAGTTTGTAGCGTTCGAATATATGTTCCCCACCAGGAATCTTTTCGTTTGGTTCTAGATTGGCTCTTAGCCAGTCACGCACCACACAAATGAGTTGCAGAATATCGCCGCCGTGTGCCGAGGGATCGAATCCGCTAAGGTCCGAACAGAACCGTTGGTATCGATATCGTTCGGTGTCCATCACCAAGCACGGTTTCTTGATTTCAAACAGCAGATTGGCCCCAAGGAAAAGGCCCAACTCTAAAGCCATGTTGAACCTGGGAAGCTGAGTCGACGGGTCTAGCTCGATCCTAGAAAGGTCGTGGATGCCATACGGAGATTCCAGTATCAATTGACAGATCTTTTCGAATCGAAGCTGTCCCGAATCGACAGCTTCCAAAGCGCATCGCGGGTAAAATCCGCAATCATAAATCGTAAAAATGAGAGCATTGAATTGCTGTTTGTATTCGCTGTCGAAGGGACAGTTTACGAATACATCGCGATGCGTCGATGCACCAGAGTCCGGCATGGGGCCAAGCTATTTCTGCGGCACAGGCAGGATCAATGGGGCCTCTGGAATGTAATCAATGTGTTCTTCCTCAGCGCCCTCTTTTTCCTTCAACCTTTGGGCAAATTTTCGCGCAGCCTCGACCAACTTTGGATTAGCCGTAGGCGACTGCTGAATCAGACGCACGCGGGCGCTACCGCTTGACGTCACTGTGCCAGCGGCTTGTATTCTCACTGTCCCTTCTGCCGTCTTACCGGGGGACTCGTCCGATTGCGATTGTTTTTCCTCAGGCATTGATATCGTCATTATACGTGCGCACGAACCCATGTCCACGACTTAGGCTGGAAGTCCACCCATGGATCTGTCTAATTCACAATGACTCCTTGGCCACACTCCCGTCATCAATTTCGAGTGCGATACCGGTACCGAGGATTTTGACAACGAAGATCTCTGATGCACGGGTTTTCAAAATGAGAAAGCCAAGAACTCAAGCCCAGCACCGTAGGGGGTTGATACGGTGTCGGGCGAGCAGGGTCAGATAGGGAAGAGTGGGGGACCCGGCATCTCCAGGTATTTTATATTAGAAGCCGTTGGTTGATGTTATCGGCTTTTGCGGCGTCCGCGCTGATCAATTACTGAAGATTTGCTCGTCCTTCCATTTGGGCCTCAATTTACTGGGCAGCGCGCTCGCGAAGGCCTGCGCTTATCGCAGGAACTGCTTCCGGACAGCAATCCGGCTAGGATTGATCCCGCCGCGTCCGCTGCTTAGTATTAATGGGAAGAGTTCCCGTAGAAGGCTCCAACACATGTTACCCCTGTGAGTCAGCAACCAGTAGCTTTCATGAGTTACGTCCACTTCGACGATCAGCACGAGCGTGGACGGCTAACTGAATTTTGCCAGAGCCTCAGCGGTGAAGTCCGACTGCAGATAGGGTCAGAGTTTCGCATTTTTCAGGATCGGAAGGACATCGCCTGGGTCAGCAATGGCAGAAGCGCATCGATGAGTCACTCGATGGGGTCACCTTCCTCGTCCCGATCCTCACGCCCAGTTTTTTCAAAAGCGAGGCCTGCCGCAGCGAACTCGAACGTTTTCTCGATCGCGAAAAGCAGCTCAAGCGCAATGATCTGATCTTGCCGGTCTATTACGTCAACTGCCCGGTGCTGAATGAGGCTGCAAAGCGAGATGCCGACCCGCTGGCGAAAGTCATTGCGGCTCGTCAGTACGTCGACTGGCGGGAACTGCGCTTTGAGCCTCTCACTTCCCCCGAAGTGGGCAGATTGCTTGCAAAAATGGCCGCGCAGGTTGTGGAGGCGCTGGACCGCGGTGAGTCGCCGCGCAACGCCGCAACTACTCCTTGGGAAACGGTTTCGAAAGAGAGTCCCCGTACCGCTGAGCTGAAAAGTGCCCAGCGCGCAGAGTCCCCTTCGGCACAGTCTGCGGACGCGCCACGCCTTCCAACGCAGAAAACCGAGCCGCCGACTCGAGTGGTCGACCCGTTTTACCGGGGTGATCACGCAACATTGACCGATGCGCTCAACGCTGCTAAGCCGGGCGACCGGATTCTAGTGCGTCCGGGTCTTTACCAGGAGGGCATTGTCCTGAGTAAGCCCGTTGAGATCATCGGTGACGGTAATCTGGGCGAAGTGATCATCGAGGCGAAGGGCAGAGATGCCGTGCTATTCCAGGCGAGCATGGGTCGGATCGCAAATCTTACCTTACGACAGGTAGGCGGCGAGGGAACCTGGTACGGGGTAGATATCGCGCAGGGGCGTCTGCATTTAGAGGGATGCGACATCACCAGTCAAAGCGGCGCATGTGTTGGCATCCACGCTGGAGCTGATCCCCGGCTGCTCCGCAACCGCATCCACGATGCGCAAGGCGGCGTCTGGGTGTACGAGAATGGCCAGGGGACGCTGGAGGACAACGACATTTTTGCCAACGGTCTGACAGACGTCGAAATCAGGACGGGCGGCAACCCCACCCTTCGCCGCAACCGCATCCACGAT
>CAZMNG010000710.1:0-3101 GCA_964567505.1 uncultured Chthoniobacterales bacterium | reverse complement strand
AAACCACGTGAGCAATCCCGGCTGATTCTGTTTTCAAGCATAGTGATTTGGTAGATTCAACCCTCTGCGGGCAAAGTCAGCAATGCGAATTACCGCTCTGTCTCCGCGGTAATATTCTCCCCTTCGTGTCTGTTCTCAGTGCGGCTCGCAGGTCGCGGCAGAAGATAGATTTCGAGGCCTGGCTGCAAAAATGAGACCGGTCCCGGCTCCCGCTTCCAGATCAGAGTTCCGTGCTTGAACAACTCTGTGTAAAACTGCCTGGCGGCGTTGAGTGATTGGTCGTTCGCCGTCGCGACCGAGCCGCTTCCGGAGAAGACCCCCTTATAATCAGCCGGGGAGGCAACGATGTAATCAACGCCGGCGGCGGCAATCTGATCCACATCCGATTGAGCCTTTTTAAACCTTGCGAGATCGTCTCCAAGCACAAACGAGTGCTTCTGCGTTGACCGTGCAAGGAGTTTCGGAAGAAGCACGGCCGGGTCAGCAAGAATTTTGCTGCCCGGCTCTACGTTCCCATCAATCCAGTCCAGCATTTCCACGCGTTCATCCCGGCTAAAAGCGGCGTAATAGGGATACCCGCGCAGAAATTCTAAAAAGCACGCTGCGAGACAAACGCCAGTCAACACAGGCAAGAGCCATCCCCTCACCTCTTCACGGACCGTCGCAAGGCATTCGGTCATCGAGGCGACGCCGACGACCGCAAACGCGTAGGTTAGTCCGATCATCGGTAAAAATCGCAAGTCGCCCGACGGCGCGAACAGGAGTAAAAGAAAATAGACAAGAGGAATCAGCCCAAGGAAAATCTCGCTCATTCGAAGTTTATGCCGGCGGACCCACAACAGCCAGAGCGAGACACCAATCATGATCCAGATCGCGGGCGTTGTGTTGCGCCAAAGGTCGAGCCAATAGGTGCCGCGCACCAAGCCGCTGAATCCCTCGGGCGCGTTGGCGAATGCCATCGCGAGATCCTGGAGCACATCAGTCGCCGTCAACCGAAGTTCGGTCACCGCGTAAAAATTCACAACAAGAAAGGCAAATAGAATACCGAGCGCAAATTCCACGACGCGGTTGAGACGGAACTGCCCGCCGCCGCTCCGGAGAATAGCGATCAGCGCCGGGATGATCAGCAGCACGCCGATATACTTTGCGGAGACAGCAAGCGCGACGCTGATCCCAAGGAACAGCGACCTGGGCACGGTGGCTTTCTGCTCGAGCAGCACGATTGCCAGGAGGGTCAGACTTGCACCGAACAAGAGCGAACTGCCTTCGGTCATCCGGTGCGCAATTGCGAACAGCTGATGCTGGCAGAGTAACAGGACCGAAAGCAACACGGCGGCGGTCGCGCTTTCCAAAAAATAGACCGTCAGACAGAGGGCCACAATTGACCCGACCGCGAAGAATGCCGAAACGGTTCTGCCGATCTCCACAACCGATTGAACGTCGTCGGGAACCTGCAACGCTTTCTTAACGACCTTCGTCGTGACTGCGGTGAGCAGTGCCCGGTGGAGATCCCAATCTTTGCCTATCTCCTGAGTCGCCCTGACTTGTTCCTCCGCATCGTAAAACGAAGGGTATCGATTCCCGTGTGTGAACCAGATCATTCCGATTAAAAAGACGGCCACCATCAAGACCGTAATCCACCAGTCTATCTTCGAGCGTCCTCCGGAAAGCAGCTCATAATGTCTCTGGTTCACAGGCTCATCAGCATCAATGCCGCGCTAACCAAGCGTATCCGGCGGCGGTCGTCCAGCGCCTCCTTTCTGCGTGCGGCACAACCGCACGCAGAAAGGAGGCGGTGGACGTTCGAAGTTCGAAGTTCCGGGTTCCATGATTTGATTCACGGTTCGCGTTGCGGGTCTGAACATAGGTAACAGAGAATTGTTACCGATGTCCTGACTGCGCCCCGCGCCGCCGCTCCCGGAACCTCGAACTTGGAACGTCGAACGCGGCGCTTCGGTCGTGCCGAATGCCCACGCCCACGCCTCGTAATCAATTGACATCCGGCCATACTCGTGTCGATCTTCACCTTCCAACGTGGACGGGACGGCGGGTCCGCGAAAAGATTTGTGCGCCAATAAAGTAAAATAACTATGTCGGATCTCACCGAAGAACTCGTTCTGGAGCGCTTGAAAGCCGTTAAATTTCCAGGATACAGTCGAGACATTGTCAGCTTCGGGCTCGTCAAAGAGATCAAGATTGCCGGGTCAGAGCTGTTCCTGAGGCTGAGTGTTGCCACCAGCAACCCGAGCGTTGCGCAAGCGCTTAAGACGGACTCCGAAAAAGTCCTCCGCGCGATTCCAGGTGTCACGTCGGCCAGGACTTCAATCGATATCACCAATCCGCCCGATGTCGCTTCCGGTGGGCAATCCGGTGCAACGCAAATTTCCGGAGTACGATATGTGATTGCGGTTGCCAGCGGGAAAGGCGGCGTCGGCAAATCGACGGTCGCCGCAAACCTCGCCGCGGCGTTCGCACGCTCTGGAGCAGAGGTCGGTCTGTGTGACTGCGATATTTACGGCCCAAGCATCTCGCTCATGTTCGGTGCCACACAGGAACGGCCGCTGGCAACCGGCGATAACACGATTATTCCGATCGAACGCTACGGAATAAAACTGATGTCGATGGGGTCGCTTCTGGATGACACGTCCCCTGCCATATTGCGAGGGCCAATGGTGACACGGGCAACTCAACAATTCCTCCGCCAGACCGACTGGTCAGGCCTCGATTATCTCGTCCTCGATCTTCCGCCTGGCACTGGCGACATCCAATTGACTGTCGTTCAGACCGTCGCGCTCACCGGCGCCGTAATCGTAACCACACCGCAAGAGGTTGCATTGATTGATGCCCGCAAGGCCAGTTCGATGTTTGCCAAGGTCAACGTTCCAGTCCTTGGGATCGTGGAAAACATGAGTTACTTCTTTTCCCCGAGCGACGGAAAACGTTATGACATTTTCGGTTCAGGAGGAGGCCAACGCGAGGCGAACCGTTTGAAAGTTCCACTGCTGGGAGCTGTACCTCTTGATATCGAGACGAGAGAAGCCGGCGATCGCGGGATCCCGATCATGCTCGAAAAACCGGACCACCCGGTTTCTAAAGTATTC
>CAZMNG010000709.1:0-3102 GCA_964567505.1 uncultured Chthoniobacterales bacterium | reverse complement strand
TGTGGCAACCGCTTCGGGCGAGGTTGGATTGTACCGGGCGGCGTCCGATTTGACCTCGATCAGGCACTTGTCGAGCAGACACGCCGCGTTCTGACGGAAGTGCTGGCAAAGTTTGCGGACGTTGCGGCGCTGTTTCTCGACGCGCAGTCAACCCTGGGGAGATTGGAAGGGATCGGAGTTGTCACCACGAGTCAAGCGCGTCTGGCCGGCCTGGTTGGACTCGCCGCCCGGGCGTCGGGAGTCGCGTACGATGTCCGTGCTGATTTTCCGTATGGCGCTTACCGTTACTCGTCGATTGCGTCGCCGACTCTTGAAACCGGAGACGTGTATGCTCGGACCAGGCTTCGAGCCCTGGAAATCCACAATTCGGTCCGATTTATCCTGGAGCAACTCGATCATCTCCCTGTTCCCAAACCGAGACCCGCATTAGCGAAGCTGGCGAAAAATGCGTTTACCGTTGCCCTCACCGAGGGCCACCGAGGCGAAATCGCTCACGTTCTTTTCACTGATGCAGAGGGTCAGCTTGCGCGGGCTAAAATCAAAGACAGTTCGTTTCACAATTGGCACGGGCTCGCCCTGGCTGTGCGCGAAAACGGCATCTCCGACTTTCCGCTTTGCAACAAAAGCTTCGATCTCTCATATGCCGGTCACGATCTGTGACTTGGATCCAAGTCCCAGGGGCCGTGTCTGCGCACCCCTTATTTGCGAAGCCAAATAAGGGGTGCGCAGACACGACCCTGGCGCAGGGTCGGGGAACGACACATATCTTTTGACATTGCAGGATGCGAAGCCTTTTATCCTTCAGACTGAACTCTCGGCGTCGCTGTTTCGCGTCGCCCTTGTCTGAAACGAATAGTAAATTCCGGTTAACCATGAACGAAAGAATTCACGCCTACGCCGCTCCCGCCAAAGGAGAAAAACTCGAACCATTCGAATTCGATCCCGGTCCGCTGCGCGACGAGCAGGTGGAAATTGCGGTCGATTACTGCGGACTTTGTCATTCGGACCTCTCAATGTACCGGAACGAGTGGGGCTTCACTGCGTATCCGTTTGTGCCCGGTCACGAAGTGGTGGGTAAGATCGTCGCAGTTGGCGATCATGTCGTCACGCACAAGGTGGGACAACGCGTCGGGCTAGGTTGGTTTTCCGGCAGTTGCATGTCATGCGGCGAGTGCCTGTCGGGTAACCACAATCTTTGTACCGATCCCGACCGTCGCGAACAGACAATCGTCCAGCGGCACGGAGCTTTTGCTGACCGGGTACGCTGCCATTGGGTCTGGGCCTCGCCGCTTCCTGTAGCAGTTGACTACGCGAAGGCCGGACCGCTGTTTTGTGGCGGGGTCACCGTATTCAACCCAATTGTGCAATTCGAGGTCAAACCGACCGATCGCGTGGGGGTAATCGGCATCGGAGGCCTGGGTCACCTGGCACTGGCCTTTCTGAACAAGTGGGGCTGTGAGGTGACCGCGTTTACCTCGAGTGATTCCAAGAGAGACGAGGCGCTCAAACTCGGCGCTCATAAGGTTGTTAACTCGCGGGATCCGGCGCAGCTCAAATCGATCACCGGTTCGCTGAATTTCATCATTTCCACGGTGAATGCGACGCTCGACTGGCCGGCGTACATCGAAGCGCTTGCGCCGAAAGGACGGCTGCACACCGTGGGTGCAATTAGCGAGCCGGTGAGCTTGGGCGCGTTCTCGTTGATCGGTGGCCAGAAGAGCTTTTCCGGTTCACCCCTCGGAAGTCCTTCGACCGTCGCGAAGATGCTGGATTTTTGTGCTCGCCACGAGATTTCGCCCGTCACAGAAAGCTTTAAAATGTCCGAGGTGAACGAGGCGTTTGAGCACCTGGCAGCGGGCAAAGCACGGTACAGGATCGTGCTGACGAACGATATCAAATAAAGATTCGCAATGTTTGACCCGAAAATCTCACGAGCCAACGCGCTTGTGAGATTTTCGGATTAAATGGTTTGCCGGCTAACGGCCTCGCGATCGGCGGCATCCAGGCGGGCGGAGAACGTCGAAGCGTCCTGGAAAAGCTTCGGCAAATCCTGGAGCGCCTTCCGAGCCAGCGGCCCTCGCTGACTCCCAATTCCGCATTGGACATAGACCGCGAGGCGCAATAATTCGAACAAATCGCCCCAGCGACGCTGCTCCCAGTTCTTTTCGGTGCCGGAAAATGCCTTTTCGGAGCCTTCAAAATCCACGAGAAACGTCTGAATCGGCCCGGTGCACACAATAATATTGTGCAGCTCCAAATCGCCGTGACAGAAGCGCTGGGAATGGAGTTTATCGATCTGTGCAAAGACCTCTTCGCCAAGCCGCCAAAGGCCGATCAGTGTTGCCGGTTCGATTTGCTGCGCGATTCCGATGCAACGGTGCAGTGGCTCGATATTGGTGAACGGAGATAGCTTGCTCAGGGGCTTGCCCGGGATAAATGGCGCTCGGAAAGAATTGTTGTCGAACCCGATCGGCTCCGGTGTTCCAAGGATCTGCGCCGCTGCCTGGTTGTTTTCGAATTCGATCCTGGGGTTACCATGGAAACTCCAGGGATGGTACGACTTGAGGAAGTGGACGGGGTACTGGTCGGCCAGCGGATAGGTGGCGCGTGTGCGTTTCCCCGCGATCACCAGTTCGCTATGAACCAGTTCTCGTCCGTCCGGAGCGGTCTTGCGCGAGATCGAATAGAGCGGGAAATCCTTTTCCGGCGGTTTCACCAGGAGATGCGCTAGCCCTTCCGCCAGTTCAATGGTGTGCAACGGCGAAAGCGAAACCCGCGTTCCGCTGTTTTTTTTGTGCGGTTCGGCCACGGCAACGTCAATTTTACTCCGTTCTGCCGCTCAATAGCAAACCTGTGACAACAAAAGAGGAACAGTCAGATAAGCGTCTGCCAAGGTAGCACAGGCGTCTCTGCCTCGCGAAGTCGACTTCTGCATTCTTCCTTTTGCCTTCTGACTTTCCTGCACGCGCCCGCGAACGGCGAACGGTGAACGGTGAACGGTGTGGTTGCCCAGGTTGTCTTGTGCGGGGTAATCCAATCTCACCCGGACGAGCTAATCTTTCTAACTCTTAAGCTCCGGTGCCTTTGCGCCCGGGTGATTGG
>CAZMNG010000708.1:0-3104 GCA_964567505.1 uncultured Chthoniobacterales bacterium | reverse complement strand
AATCGTAAAATCGGTCGGAAAGTACGATGAGCCCCTTTTCCAACGCCGGCCGAATCGTCTCGCGCACCAATTGAGCGCGGCTGGCCGCGAACAGAAGCAGTTCCGTTTCGCGGCACATCGCCTTGCCGGTTGCAGCGTTCAGGAGCAGTTCGCGAATCGCCAGCCCGATCTCGGTAAAGCCGGGCTCATGCACAGCCAGAACTTGGCGGCCAAGTTTCTCCAGCCGTCGCGCCAGACGCTTCATCTGCGTTGACTTCCCACACGCTTCTCCTCCTTCAAATGTGACGAACAGCCTAGACATTCCCACGCCGATAAACCGGTGACCCACGAAACTCAATCCCAAAGCAGCGGAATCAGGCCAACCACACCCGAAAATCAGCGAGCCATAGCGACGCTCCATGATCCCTGTCCACCGATCATCTCATAATAGGTAGCGCGGAGCGCTCCGGCTTCCGATAGAGTCTCCACGCTCCTAAGGGTCCATGCGGCCGCAAAAGGCAGCCGCTGGCACGAGTCGACCTTGAACAACTTATTTTTAGTCGACCTACCTTCCAATAAAGGGAGGCCTGTAATGGCATTGCGATGAAATTCGGCCCGGCGATCCCAAGCTCAGGAAGAAATGACCCCTGGCTTGGTGTGGCTAGTCTAGAACGTTCAGCGCGCTAAAAGCGGGGTCTGGCGTCAAACTTGATACAGGACGGCGGGACGGGGTTCCAACCGCGTCCCAGTGGCACCTCGGCGGCAAGCCGCAGAACATGCTGGCGTCGCTCTGGAGCGATTGGTTTTCGACCCTTGTTCATCCCGGAAAATCTTTGCCCCACCGACACTCCCACTGGCACTCTCCTTCCCTCTACCCCTTCCCTTTCTCATCCAGCCGGCGGTTCAGTTCATACGCAGCGCTGATCAACGCCAAGTGCGTAAACGCCTGCGGGAAATTGCCCAGATGCTCGCCCGATGGACTCAACTCTTCTGCAAAGAGACCCAAGTGATTCGCGTAACCCAATGTTTTTTCCAAGAGAAATCGAGCTCTTTTCACCTCACCGCTCCTGGCCAGACATTCGATCAGCCAGAAGGAACACATGCAGAAGGTTCCTTCGGTCCCGATCAGGCCGTCTTCTGTTTTGTACCGATAGACCAGCGAGTCGTCCACCAGCCCTTCCTCAATGGCTCGGAGCGTCGATAGCCAGCGCGGATCGGTGGGACTAATAAATCTAACCAGCGGCGCCAGCAAGCACGCTGCATCCAACGTCTTCCCATTTTTGGTCTGCACAAAGCTCTGCATTTCCTCGTTCCAGAATTCGGTGTGTATCTGTTGGTAGATGGCATCGCGCACTCCCAGCCAACGAGCCATGGGCGCCGGAAAACTCCGTTTTTCTGCCAATCGCAATGCTCGATCCACTGCGACCCAGCACATGAGGCGACTATAAAATAACGATTGTTTGCCGCCTCGTACTTCCCAGATCCCTTCGTCCGGTTGATCCCAGTTTTGACACACCCATTCGATCAATCGACTGAGTTGCGACCAGAGCTCGTGGCTGATCGGTTCTCCGTACTTGTTATACAGATAGACGGAATCGAAGAGCTCACCGTAAATATCTAACTGCACCTGGTCATGTGCGCCGTTTCCGATTCTAACGGGTGAGCTCCCGCGATATCCTTCCCAGTGAGAAAGTTCCACCTCGGTCAGATCTCGACGCCCATCGGTGCCATACATGATCTGGAGCGGCTCATTTGGCCCGAGATCACGGCAACGCGCCGCCAGCCATTGCATAAATGCTTTTGTTTCCGAATGAAATCCGAGGCGGCTCAAGGCGTACAATGTAAAACTGGCATCTCGAATCCAGGTATAACGGTAGTCCCAATTTCGTCCAGCGCCGATGACCTCCGGCAAACCGAAAGTAGGCGCTGCCACAATCGAACCGTGACGCTGGCTTACGAGCAACTTCAGCACCAATGCCGAACGATCAACAATCTCGCGCCAACGCCCCCGATATGTCGATTGAGCTATCCACGACTGCCAGAAATTGAGTGTGGCCTTGAACTCTTCGCCCACGCGATGCGGGTCGATCGCGTGTGGAGCGTCTTCGTCCCCCTCCAGGATAAAGAGGGCACTCTCCCCAGCCCTCAAAACAAACTCCGATTCGACCCTTCCCTGCCGAATCACCAACGGCACCTCGGCTCGAAGCCGAATCGGACTGATCGACCTCTCACCGCAGTCCGGAACAAACAGGGCCTCTTTCTCTGAGAGAAGTTTGACCTGCTGTTTCGCCCGGCCGTAGTCCAAACGCGGGTCGCAGGCCATTTGGAATTGTACCTCCCCACGCACGCATTTGGCTCGCCGAATCAATTGGTGGACCGGTTCAACTTGATCGCGCCCGGACTCCAGGGATATCGGCATGAAATCACACACCTCCACCACACCATCTGGAGAGAGAAAGCGCGTTAAGAGAATGTTCGAGTTCGAAAGATACATCTGTTTCGGTCGGCGATGTTGAAACGTAGGCGACAAAATGAAGCGGCCACCGCGCTCGGAATCCAGCAAGCTCGCAAAGATGCTGGGTGAATCGAAATACGGGAAACAAAGAAAATCAATTGACCCATCCATTCCAATAAGCGCAACGGTCTGCAAATTTCCAATCACACCGTAGTTCTCGATAGGGTGATATGCTTCCGACATAACGATAGATTATACCTCAGCAGCCCGTTCCGTCGCCTCTTGAATCGTTCTTCGACTGTTGCTTCGCCGCCTGGGTTCTTCAGATCCAACGAGTTCGATATAGGAACGTTCGGGACCTATGCTACAGGCCTTGGCTCCGGCGCAAATGCCGGGAAGCTGCACCCTTCCCCAGCCTCGCGTGGCGGCCGTGATGCTTTCCCGAATTAGCACAGAGACACGGAAGCCGTCGATTTGAAGAGAGGCTCGGCGAGGGATATATCCGTCTTGTCGCCCGACTGGTCCGGAGTATTACTTTACACGACCGCTCGCTTCCCCTTACCTTTCCTCTCAAGCCGGAGGAGAACCGGGAGAATTAATCAATTGCCATATCGTAATGTCGCAATACTGGCTCGTTAAACAGGAACCGACAGCCTATTCATGGGAACAA
>CAZMNG010000707.1:0-3108 GCA_964567505.1 uncultured Chthoniobacterales bacterium | reverse complement strand
CGCCGCGCCGCGTGGCGACGCGGATGTCACTTTTGCGGGTGCGAATTCGTCGCCTCGCCGAAAGCGCTTGAAATCAATGCCGAAGCGTTTCACCCGCAGCCCAGATGCCAAAAAGCAGGCTCAATTCATCTATTACGCGGCAGACTGACGGGGCCGTGGTACCGCCAAGCGGATCCAATCCCATCGCGTCGCCGCCCGGGCAACCGGCAGGACAACCATCCGGCAACTTCTCCATGGGAAAAGTCAGGAGCATGATTTGTGCCAACATAGGCGGACATTTTTTGGGGGTATCATCTTGCGACGAAGCTAGACGCGGGGTGAATTGCCATATCATCCTCTTGGTACGGTCATTGCTCATCATAACCCGCGTAACATAAACATTTCGAGCGATTGATTTGGGTGCTGAATCCCGCCGTATAGGAATATTGTCTTTGCGCCCTTTAATCTGGTCTGCTCAAAGTTGAACAGTAGCAATTCCAACTGCGCGTTCGACTGCAGCCCAAGGCGGCTAAACAATTTTCGCAGGTTGAGCCTTCTCATATTCGGCATCGCTGGAACTAAACACCGCTGTGTATATGTCCAAAATTAGCTTCCCGCCGGTCCTGGTGTGCCGAAACCGTGCAAGTTCTTTAACGGGGCCTTGTTTGCAGCCACCGGCAAAGCCGCTTGAAAGCAGAATTCGTGGAAACCGTTACTAAACCCGAGGAACCATCCGCCAGGACCGAGGGAACGACCGATATTAGAAAGTTCCAGTTGCCTAGAGATTCCCGATCACAATCCCAGTCAGGAATACGAGAATACCGCCTAGCACAACCTGGAATATGGCCTGAAGCAGCGGAGTGTCCATGTACCGTTTCCGTATCCAGGCGATGACACCTAATTCGACTGCGACCACTGCAACAGCAAGCCAGAGAGCAAAATTAAAATCCGGTAACAGAAACGGTAGAGTATGGCCGATTCCACCCAAGGTTGTCATAATGCCGCAGATTCCACCGCGCATCCAGGGTCGGCCTCTGCCGCTCAGGACACCATCGTCGGAAAGAGCCTCGGCAAATCCCATACTGATTCCGGCGCCGAGCGAAGCCGCCATCCCAACGAGGAAAGCGGTTAGAGAATTGTGTGTGGCAAATGCCGCTGCAAAGACTGGTGCGAGCGTGGATACGGAACCGTCCATGAGTCCCGCAAGGCCCGGTTGCACGATCTGGAGTACGAAGACTCTTCGCTCCAAATCACGGTCATGTTGTGACTTTATCAAGGGTCCCTTTGAGGCTTTGTCTTCCTCTCCGGGAACTCGATCCTGTGGACGCGAAATGGTCGATGCTCGTTTTCTGGACGAAAAGCCGTAAACGCACATTAATTTGCGCAGCTCCGATTGTTGGCGCTGGCGCATGGTTAACAAAATGGATGCTGCCTCGGGACTCTTGGACCGAATCCGATCCGCTAATTCGGCGCACGCTTGTGCATGCGATTCCTCCAGTGCGATGGCAGCAGCAAAAGGATCGGTCTCAGGAAATGACTCAAGTGAATTTGTCAACGGTTAAAAAAGTCTATGAGTTCTCCGGATCGCTCGCGCAGCCCTGAACTTAATTCCGTCGCTGCCTACGTTCGAACATTGCGCGGCTACACTATTCCGAGGGACGGCGCTGCGCTATCTCTCGATCAATCACTTTCGAAATTGAGAATGATTATCATAGACGACAAAGACGTGATCGGCAGAGCCAACTCTGCGACGTCTGCTTCCGATCGGGGCGCGACCCACTGCAACTACGATATTCGGTTATCGGGAGACAAACCTATGCGAGCGACGAACAGTGCGTTCGCACAACACTGACATCAAACTCTATTGAGCAACCAGCTGAATCTGCGCTTTGACGCAATCGGGCGGCATCTTCAGGGCGAAGTTGAACGCCTCAATGCTATCCCGAAATTCGAATGTGCGACTGATCAGAGGCTTGACGTCGATTTTGCCCGAACCCATCAGTGCGAGCGCACGCGGGTAAACGTGAGCGTATCTGAACACAGACTCAATGGCGGCTTCCTTGGCGCTCAGTGCCACCAGATCCAGTGTGACCGGCCGGATCGGCAGTCCGATAAGCACGATGCGGCCTCCCGGGCACAGAGTTTCTTGCACAGATTGAATGGCAGCAGGCGCCCCGCTTGCTTCGAAAACAATGTCGGCACCCCATCCTTCGGTCAGTTCGTCAATAACGCCGCGCAAATTTTGTTTCGCAACGTTTACGGGTCGTATCGGACCCAGGCTGGCCGCGAGGTCAAGCTTGGGTTGCTGAACATCGGTGATGACGACCTGGCTGCATCCTCCGGCGATTGCGGCCAGGGCGACTACAGTTCCGATAGGGCCCGCACCCATGACTACCGCGAGGTCACCTGGTTTTATTTTCGCCTTAACCGCCGCGTGCATGCCGACTGCCAGCGGCTCAACCATGGCGCCCTCAGCGAAGCTGACGTTCTCTGGCAGTTTGAACGTGTAGGCGGCCGGATGGACAACATATGGCGTTAGACATCCGTGTACTGGCGGCGTTGCCCAGAACCGCACCGCGGGATCCAAATTGTATATCCCAAGGCGGCTGGCGCGACTATTCGGGTCCGGAATTCCAGGTTCCATGCAGACCCGGTCACCATTCTTGAGATTCTTGACCGCTTGACCCACCTCCACCACGGTACCGGCTGCTTCATGGCCGAGAACCATCGGTGCTTTCACGACGAACGGCCCGATTGCGCCGTATTCATAGTAGTGAACGTCACTTCCGCATATTCCAACGGTGTGGATCCGAATCTTAACGTCATTCGGGCCCACTTCGGCCGGTAATTCAATATCCCGAATCGAGAGTTCACCTTTGCGTTCGAGCACTAAAGCTTCCATAAATTGACGATATACTGGGGGTGTGCGCTTCGTTTGTCGGGGGCTGAGTCAGGAGCGAAGCAAAAGAAACTAATGGCACCTTGCCATGTCCAAGGAAAGATGTCGACCTGTATTCGGCTGAGCCCGGTTCGGTTAGCCGGTTTGTGGGTACGATCGAGCCTTAATCTAGTGCGGGCGCATTGTTTGCTCCTCACTTTTTCGCCGACTTCTCCAAATGACCGCCGAAT
>CAZMNG010000706.1:0-3116 GCA_964567505.1 uncultured Chthoniobacterales bacterium | reverse complement strand
TCGCAAGATCCTGGCTTACCTCAAGGAGAATTCCAACCCAAAGCCGCTCGCCGACGCGGCGCGCCGACTGATCTTCCTCAAGGGGACAAATGCGCATGACTATAAATTCAGCTCCGCTGTGTTGGAAGACTACGAATGGCTTTCGGCGCCGTGGCGCGATCGCTTACTAGCTGCTAGCGCCTTCTACCTCCGCGGTTCCGGTGAAGCGGACAATGAGCTCGTCAAACGCACCCGCGCGGCGCTCGCCTCCTGACCGTTTCCGATTGAGAACAATCAACGACTGGTTCGGCACCCAATGAAACGACTCACGATCCTCCTAGCCGCAATCGTTCTGATCGACATTGCAGCCTCCAGCACTGTAATATGCGAGACCGCACATTAGACTCCTGGGTTTTGCGAAATTTTCCGGATTCCAGTCCCGCGGAAGTCGCGCGAGCTGCGGGTCGAAGTGAGTCTGTTGACCTCGAAGAGTACCAGCGTGCAATCTGGCTTTGGCAAAGGCGCCCATCGGAAGTCAGTATTATGGTGCATCTGCTGATTTTCGGCATCGGCGCACTTATCCATATTCCGCTGATTCTTGCCGATAACTTCGTGGTTTTTGCGATCTACCACGCATTCTACGTCTGCGTCGTGATCGTGTGCGTTGGACGATTTCTCTGGTTGGAATCGCAATATCGGCGCTGGAAGCAGGCTTACCTTCGTTCTCTGGCCAGGCTGGCAAGGGGAGGTAATTCTCGCGACTGAGGCACCAGCTAAGCGTTTTGGCCATCGGGACTATCATCTGGCTGATTCCTCCGCCTGGAGGCGTCCAGCCCGGTGCATGGCATCTTCTGGCTATTTTTATGGCGACTATTGTCGGAATTGTCGTCAAGCCGTTGCCGATGGGCGCGATGGCGCTTCTGTCGCTACGACGGCGTTATCCGGAACACTGACCATTAACCACTGACCTTTAGAATCGCGACCAAATATGTTGTGCAATTGCATTAAAGTTTTGTGACAAAAAAGGCAGATTTGGCCGAATGCTGAGGATTGACAAGCATCGAAGCCGGGTCGTTTTTTGGACGCACAAGGTAAAACTTCTCAAACACCCTTTAAAAGAGAGAGGTGTGATTTGGCGAGCAGCCTCAATTTGGTCATCTAGCCGAAGAACTAGCCGAGTTTTATTCTTCTGGTGCGATGATCAGCTCAACTCGTGCCTCCTTCAAAGCCTGGGCTAAATCACGGGGCGGCTCTTGGTCGGTAACCAGCGCACTAATCCCACTAAGCGGGGCGATTTGCGCGAAAGCGCTGTGCCCTAGTTTTGAGACATCTGCCAGCACGATCGTTCTTCGTGCGACATTGATCATACCTGAGATCATGGAAGCTTCTTCAAGCACGGTCGTGGTGAGTCCTTCTTTTACTGTAATTCCGCCGATGCCAATCACCGCTGTGTCGACGGTGATGCTCGCCGCCGCGACAAAACCAACAGCGCCAATGGTAACTTGTGCATCCCCTTTGTACTGTCCGCCCAAAATGTAGACGTCGCGGAAGCACTCGCTGGGCAGCGTCGTCGGAATCGTAAGGTTATTTGTTACAATCGTTAGATTACGCCGGCTGCCCAACTCTGCGGCAAAGAATCTTGTCGTCGAACCTCCGTTAAGCAGAAGCGTTTCTCCATCGCCAATAAGTTGGCTGGCTGCTCGTGCAATCCGTCTCTTAGCAGGAACCCGCGTGCTCATCCGCTGCATGAACGTCGAGTCCTGATGCACCAAATTGTCCATGGCAACGGCCCCTCCATGCGTTCTCTTCAGCAGTCCCTGATTCGCCAGTAAATCGAGGTCTCGACGCACCGTGTCGCCCGACACCCCGAAATGGCTCGAGAGTTCGTTCACTGTCATCTGCCCCTTAGCGCGGACCAATTCGACTAGTTCAAGATGTCGTTTGGCCGGTAAGACATTCTCGCGGATTGAATCATCGAAAGTTTCCATGCCTTTAGATGCCAATATTTGCATATTTATATTGAAAATCACGCTATAAATTCTTGACGATGCTTTTTTATGCGTCTAAATAATTAAACTTATGCATAAAAACGCCTCCCATAGCAAGACTCAGCAGAGCTCCACCCTACCGTCAGCACCCGATCAGGACGCATGCCTTGAAAAAAAGGACATCAGTCCGATTCAGACGCCTGAGGACGGCCTGCACAGACGAGATTTCATCAAACGCTCGGGCATGGCTATCGCGGGGTTGGCAACCGCTTCAACGCTACTGACGACCGCCCGTCGAGGTTGGTCTGCGGGAACAAACCCCACAGAAATAACTTTTTCGAGCGCGAAGTTTTTCGGAAAAGAAACCATCGCCAATGTCGTAGAAGCCTTTAACAGCTCGCAAAACAAAATCCATGTGACCTATAATGAGTTGCCCCCTCCGAGCTCCTCCACTGAGGTGCATCAATCGCTCGTGCAACAACTCGCCCGCCGAAGCGGCAACCCGGATGTCTTTACACAGGATATCATCTGGATTGCAGAGTTCGCGGCCGCAAAATGGGCTCTCCCATTGGACGAATATTTCAATGCCGAAGTCATGAAGGAGTATTTCCCGGGTGTCGTTCAAGCCTGTACATGGCAAGGCAAGCTAACCGCGCTTCCATGGTTTATCGATTCCGGAATGTTGTACTATCGGAAGGATTTGTTAGAGGAAATTAGCGCCAAAGCTCCCGAGACCTGGGACGAACTAATCGACAGCGCCAAGAAGCTGACCAGTTCCGGCAAAGCCAAATTTGGGTTTCTCTGGCAAGGAAAACAGGCGGAAGTGCTGGTCTGTGACCTAGTGTCATTCATTGGATCTAACGACGGAGCCATTCTTCAGCCGGACGGCAAGACAGTATCCATTGCGGATGATGCGGCAGTCGAAGCGGTACAACTGATGCACGACTTGATCAAAAAGTATCAAATTACTCCGGAAGATGTGTTGAGCTGGGACGAGGAACCCTCACGTGGTCCGTTTACTGCTGGTCAGGCCGCTTTCCTGCGCAACTGGTCTTACGTTTTTAAAGTCGCGCAAGACAAAACGGCATCGACGGTGGTGGACAAGGTGGGCGTGGTACCGCTACCTCATTTCCCAAACAAGAAGAGTGC
>CAZMNG010000705.1:0-3124 GCA_964567505.1 uncultured Chthoniobacterales bacterium | reverse complement strand
TTTGATCCGCGCGGCCAGTAGCTCGCGATAAACTCCCTTGCCGCGACTGGCGGGCGATACGGCGCCGCCCCAAAGCCCGGCAAACCGGCTTCCCAGGGGAACGGTGACGCGGCCGCATCCGATTGGAATTCGGTCTTCGTACGCAACGAATGCGAGTTCGCGTTGCGCCGGATCGTTCAGCGTTGCCAAAAGCCGATCTCTCATGTTCTCGGACGCCGGCCAGATAGCGGCTTCGACTGCGAGAAAATTGGTTACACCTTGTGCATCTGTCACCGGCGCCACCGTAGTTCCAGGCGTCAGCGATGGGGTCGGGCCGGGCGCCGGCTCGTGAAGGTCCCGAATCATGAGAGCCCCTTCGTCGCCGATTCGAAATCCGCGGCGGCGCAGTTCGGCGAGCAACCCTTGCGGTTGATCGTGGCTGTACACCTTCCACTCGAATTCGCGATGCAGGTTCCCGAAGAATTCAATTTCGCCATCGATAACAGCTTCCGTTTTTTCCACCGGAAACGAATAATAAACAATGCCGGCCCATGCGTTTTCCGATCCGATCGCGCGAACAGTATAACGTGTTAAAGAGGACGTTGCATCACTTTCTACGACAAGCCTGCGATCTTCGTCAAAAAGCTGCAAAACCAAAGTCTCATCCATCGCATTTTCCTATTGTGGCAATCGAAGCAGAAGAGATTCGATCAAGTAACTTGAGAAATAAAACGTAAGTTGTAAACGAAACAGATTGCATTTTGATCAGAATCCTGTTTAGAGTTGCGAGACTTAGCGAAATGGATTTCCACAGATTGTTCAAACGAAAAGAGGAGGTCGCCACCCATCCGATGGCTGGGGAAAACCAGAAAGAGACGTTGAGCAACAGGGTTGTGTCTCTGTCGGAAGGCGATTTATTGGACGGCCAGGCTCCCGCAAACCTTCTCTGGAACAGCGTGGGCGGGGCGATCAGCATTCGTGCCGACAAAATACTCGGGATTCTCGAAGGACGAACACGAATCAAGGCGGCGGTTCTTCAGGAGGTTTGTCCGGCCCTGTTCGCAAAGGATCCGCATCCGGGCACAGAGTTTTTCATCCCGCTCCAGGTTGTTGTAACGCAGCTCGAAGATGTTTTTTCGAACATGTCAGGCGGGGAGACCTACCAGGAAAATTTCGACACGCCATTCGGTCAACTCGCCCGAGAGGATGAAGCCAGGTTTGAGGAGAAACCTGAGCGGGTTCATTCTGCACCTGCTAGACCGATCATTCTGGACGCGCAAGTGAACGGCTCACAAGCAGCCGGGCCCGAGCCGCGATGGGTAACCGGATTGAACGGCTCGGCTGCCGAGCGTCCAACGCAATCACCGGATGGGACAGAGCGGGTTTTGGAAACGGAGGCGAGCACCGTTCCAATTGACCCGGCGACAGGAGAGGACCCGGCTTCCGCTCCGGAGCCGAAACTGTCTCTGCCGGCGCATCACAGCGACAGCAAATTGCATGGATCTGAACCTGGGAAGGACAGTGTATCGCCAGAGGATCCTGAAAATCGCGGACCCCGCACGGAGCCACCGCAATCGAAAAGTGAACCGCCGCGTTATCACCGGTCTCCTTTTGGCGCCGTCTCACCGGAATCTCCGCCAAGGCTCCGTCAGCCTCAGAGCGACGATATTCGGCGCGAAGGGCACCAAGCGTTGCAGGAAATTTTTCTTACCGATGAACAGCTTGACGGGTCCAAGGTCGCTGACCTGGTCTTGCAGCTTCCTCGGGTCACCGGTGTTGTGATCATGTTGTCGGACGGCGCGGTGCTTGGAGGTGGGTTGAGTGGTGGAATCACCGAGTCGCTTTTGGGTCTGGCTCCGCGGTTCGTACAGGACCTGGCGCGGTTTACCGAGAGCATGCACGGGGGTCCGACCCGGTTCGTCACGCTCGCCGGAAACGGCTGCCTGCTCAGCCTGACAATCGGCGGGCAGGTATTGGTGCTGGTCGGTCATGAAGGTAAAAATCTTCCTCCCGGTCTGCGCGACCGTCTCTTGGCGACCGCACATGCATTGAACATGATTTACGGTTTGCAGCCGTGAGGAGAGACGAGAGTGGCCGGCTGCGGCGACAAAGAATTAATGGCGTGGGAATTCCGATCTTTGACCGGATGCCTGCGCGAATATCAACGGACTACGGAAGCCGTCTGCGCGCTGATCGTTCAGGATGACGCTGCCGTCCTGGCTAAGGTTGCGACGGAGGCCGATTTTGATACCGACACATTGGGGGTTTGCTCGGCAATGATATTTGCAACTTCGCGGATGCTACTTCGGGAACTGGAGACCAAAGGCGCAGTTCTCGGCCGGATCACGATCGGAACCGACTACAACCTTCTCGTCATTGGGATTACGCCGAAGATCGCTCTGGCGACACTTTACAGGAACTGGTTCTTAACGGGGCTTCTGGAACACCAGGCGCGAGCCATCATGCCGCGGATGCTCGATTGCCTGCTGCACGAGGCTAGGGAGGTCCCATGATCCGGTCCGCGCTAGCCTCACCTTGGTTGCCGTTGACTTATTGGACAGCGATCGTTTTCGCAGCCCTCTGCGCATTGCGCCAATTCCCGATAACGCATCGTCTGCAGCTCTCGCCGGTGAATCAAGTTTGCGAGGCTGTGACCGTACGGGCTCATCCGGTGTTACCAGCGGCGCAGCCACTCTCTGCAACGACTTCGATCGAGCAAATTCTTAACCCGGCTCACATTTGGCGCCCGGCACTCCTTTGTCTGAGGAGTCCTGTTGCACCCGCGCACCAATTCGCGGCGGAGGCAAAGCTCACCGTGGTCGAAGCCCAGCCGACCGCGGCGCCGGCTCCAGTCACAATGCTCTCGATGCGCGCTGAATCGCCCGATGAGCCGCCGGCAAATGCGTTGTCGATTCAGTGCCGGACGAGTTTCGCAGTCAGTAACGCGTACGGCCGCGCAGTCACGGTTCGTGGTGTCGTCACGCAAGAAGTCGTTTCTCCTGCGGGCAAGATTCTCATTATGGCGGGCAGCCAGGTCGTTGGTTCCGGCGTGTTCGACCCGGATAGCGGAAGACTGAGATCCGATGGGATCTGGAAGATCGTTTTTGATGACACCGAGATGAGGGTCCGAGCGCTTCTCCTTGAC
>CAZMNG010000704.1:0-3125 GCA_964567505.1 uncultured Chthoniobacterales bacterium | reverse complement strand
AAGCCTGGGATTTAATCTCGCTACCGTCACTCCGGTCTTCGCAACCGGAGATGCCAGACGCGAATTCGCGGCTCTGAATCGGACGCATTCTGCCAACTTGACGCACTATCGCGCAATATGCGAACATCGTTGCATATGAAGATGCCCCCCGGGTTTTTTCTATTCATTTGCTTTGGCACGGTCGGTATCGCTCAGGCGCTACAGCCCGATTTCGGACCGAACGTGACGGTTTTTGACCCGAGCATGCCCGCCAGCACGATTCAAAGCGCGCTGGATGCGGTCTCCGAGACCCAGGTCTTACCCGATAGCCAGTTCGATACCACCCGCCACGCCTTCCTCTTCAAGCCGGGCACTTACACCGTCGACACACTGGTCGGCTACTATACCTCTGTGGCCGGACTCGGGCTCTCCCCCGACGACGTTACCATCAACGGCATCATCAATGTCGAGGGCACAGGCGGCCAAGGTGAACCGGGCGGTCAGAACGGGGTCTACACCGACAGTGCCGACAACAATTTCTGGCGCTCGATCGAGAACATGCACATCGTGCCTCAAACCGGCCAGACTGAGCGCTGGGCTGTCTCCCAGGCCTGTCCGATACGCCGGATGCATATCGGCGGAACGACGCTCTTCTGGATCATGCCGCTCTACGGTGGCTTTTCGAGCGGCGGTTTCATCGCAGATTCAGTCATCGAAGATGAAGTGTTGAGCGGTTCGCAGCAGCAATGGCTCACCAGAAACAGCGTCCTTGACAACGGGTGGACCAATGGAGTCTGGAATATGGTCTTCTGCGGTGTGACCGGGGCCCCGGCGCAGGGCTTCCCGAATCCCCCGTACACGACTCTGGCGCAAAGCCCGGTGACTCGAGAAAAGCCGTTTCTTTACGTCAACGCCCGCGGCGACTTCAACGTCTTCATACCGGCCCTGCAAAGCAACTCCTCGGGAGTGACCTGGGCAAATGGACCGGCGGCCGGGTCGTCGATCCCGATTACCGACTTCTACATTGCCAAGCCGACCGACAGCGCGGCCGCGATCAATCTGGCGCTTGCGTTCGGCAAAAATTTGATCCTGACGCCCGGTATTTATAACCTCGACCAGCCGCTTCACATTCTTTGGCCGAATACCGTGGTGCTCGGACTCGGCTACCCGACATTGGTCCCTACTCGCGGTAATACGACCATGGAAGTCGCCAACGTTCCAGGCGTGAAGCTCTCCGGTCTTCTCTTCGACGCAGGGACGATTAACTCCCCAGTCCTTCTGAAAGTCGGCCGTCCGGCACTGCTTTCAATCCTGCGCGGGGCCGGATGCGATCCGAACAATCCGACGCTGATCCAGGATGTTTTCTTCCGCATTGGTGGCGCCACTCCCGGTCAGGCAACCATCAGCCTCGAAATTAACGCGAGCAACGTCATCATCGATGATGTCTGGGCTTGGCGCGCCGATCATGGCAACGGCGTAGGCTGGACGAGTAACACGGCCAGGCATGGCCTGATCGTCAACGGCGACGATGTGACTGCCTACGGGTTGTTCGTCGAACATTTCCAAAACTATGAGGTCCTCTGGAATGGGGAGAACGGAACGACGATCTTTTTCCAGAACGAAATGCCGTATGATCCGCCGACGCAGGCCGCCTGGTCGCACAACGGCATTGACGGGTTTGCCTCCTACAAAGTGGCGGACTGGGTAAGGCATCACCAGGGCTGGGGCCTGGGCGCCTACTGTTACTTCGACATTCATCCGAGCATCATCGGCGCCAACGGCTTTGAGGCTCCTGATACGCCCGGGGTTCAGTTTCACGATATCCTGACCGTTTCGCTGGGAGGCGTCGGAACAATCGAGAACGTGATCAACAACACCGGAGGCACAGCGGACGCGGCGAACCAAGTCGTGGACGTCGTAAGTTACCCATGACGTCAAAACGTTGCTTTTCAATGCCGACGACCGTTGCCAGAACAGCCTGTCTCACGCAATTCGTTCGGCTGGCATTGGCGTGGCGGCCGTATCCCGTGAAAATCCGAACGCACTCATCATTGCGTATGGGACGCACAGAGTCCTTTCCACCGGGCGCTTTCTTGGCGTATACTTGTGCAACTTTAAAGGGAGTTTTTGAACTCCGCGTCTTAAGCCTGGAACAAAACTATGAGCGAATTTCCTGAGATCCAACCTTTTGGGCCACGCCCCGCTCCGCAGAACGGAGACCCTCAAAACAAAGAAGCCGAAGCCGTTGCCCAGCCGGGCCCGGCGGCGACCGGCCCCGATCCCGTGGTTGAACAGCCGGCCGCGGCATGCGGGAGTACTTTAAACATTGGCCTGGTTTTGGCGGCCGTCGCCGCAGGTTTTGCTTTGGGCTACGTCCTTGCCCGGTACCAGGAGGTGCTCATCCGTGAAAGCAAGCTTGACGAATTGATCGATAGCACCCAGGCCTGGATCCGCGACCAGGCACCGAAAATCGCCGATCCGATCCGGCACGGGCTAGAGTCTGCCGGAACGACCTGGGATCAAGCGGTCAAGAAAGTGAGTGCGCGTCGACGGCCAGGCTTCCTTAGTTTCTGTCAGCGTTAGTGAGGAAGGATTCACATCCCCAATGTCTTGGCTCAAAGCACTAAAAGAACTGACGTCCAACCAGCGGAATGCCGTGTTAGCAAGCTTCCTTGGGTGGACGCTCGATTCGTTTGACTTCTTTATCATCGTCTTTGTCTTGCACGACATCGCAAACGAGTTCAAAACAGATATCCCGTCTGTTACAGCCACACTCTTCTTTACGTTAGCGATGCGGCCGTTAGGCGCGTTTCTGTTCGGTCTTGTCGCGGACAGATACGGACGGCGACCGACGTTAATGATCGATATTTTGTTCTACTCGATCGTCGAGTTCCTGTCCGGATTCGCGCCCACGCTAACGGTGCTGATTATTCTCCGGGCGCTGTACGGCATCGCAATGGGAGGCGAGTGGGGTGTCGGTGCATCGCTCACAATGGAATCGATCCCGCCGAAAGCCCGAGGGATTATTTCTGGCGTTCTGCAAGCCGGCTATCCAACCGGTTATTTGCTGGCCGCGATCCTGTACGGAACTGGATATCACTTTCTCGGTTGGCGCGGCATGTTCATGGTCGGCGTGCTGCCGGCGC
>CAZMNG010000703.1:0-3126 GCA_964567505.1 uncultured Chthoniobacterales bacterium | reverse complement strand
GAATTCGAGTTCCCCTAACGCTCCGTAACCCTCTTTGATCAAACGAGCTAATTCATCCTTGATCATGCGGCCAAACCGTACCCATGTTTCTGGTCAAAGCGATAGACCGTGTCGAGAATCACGTCTGCCATCAGAGGTTCTGTCCCGATGGCGCTTGCATAGTAGAGGTTGCGGCCCGCCAGGTGACGCGGATTTCGACGAAAGACCTGCTGCTGGCTGGCTGCGGCCGTCGGCGCTGATTCTATGCCGAGCAGAACCGGGATGTCCTGATAGCTATGCAGCCCGTCTGCGATAAAGAAAGGGACGACGACGACGTTCGGCTGGGAGGTGTTCTGGCGCCACTCTGCGATGAACGGCGCTTCTTCCATGTACGCCGCGGAGACCTCGGCATAAGACCCTCTTCCGCGAATCGTACTTGCTTGCGCCTTTGCCGCTTCAGCAGATTTCTCATTGAGGTGGGTGCCGTGGCCCACAATGAGGAGGCTTGTTTGCGCAGGCGCAACATCGGGAGCGACCTCCTTCGCGCGATGTAGCAACAGATCGATCATGCGTGGATCATTTCCAACCGGATCGCAATATTTGATTACCTTGCCTGAACGACGAGTGATCGATCCCGTAAGTTCGAGTTCTCTCGGGATAACGATGTCTGTGAAGTAACCTTGGCTGATGAAGTTTGGAACAACGTAAACATCGTCCTGTTCAACCATTCGAAAAATCTCTCGAAGGCTCGGTTCCTCTTTCCAGAAGGCGCAATGAACCTCTGCAAAAATGTTCCGATGCGCGATTTCGTCTGCGTGCTGGAAGCTCGGCGCACTCGAATCCGGATTTAGAGTGGAACCGTGACCGACCAAAACCAGCGCGCTGTTGCGCTTATCGA
This sequence comes from uncultured Chthoniobacterales bacterium, assembly GCA_964567505.1. GTDB lineage: Bacteria > Verrucomicrobiota > Verrucomicrobiia > Chthoniobacterales > JAFAMB01 > JAFAMB01. The sequence goes on along the minus strand of CAZMNG010000703.1, from coordinate 2,249 downwards.
GCATGGTCCTAAGTTGGATGTCCACCAGAGGTTCCTCAAATGAAAATCGCTCGCCGCGAAAGCATTCGCCCCGGAAAGACTTCGGCGAACTCAGTCGAGCTGTTAAAATGCGGGTCCGAGCGCGATTGAGGTTATAAGCCGGGCGAAGCCCCTTGCGAAGACGCGCCATTCTGGTCGAACGTCACCTTCGCGGTTTCGGTGTCGAGTGTGAAAAGCATTTCGACACTCTTTGTTTCTACCGCTGGTTGGGCTTGGTCGCCGCTTTTCTGTTCCTCGAAAAATTCGACATTGAATCTCCCGCTCCAGTGTGTACCCCGGCGCTCCGTCAGTTCCAGCATCCAGATGTCGGGCACTCTTTGAGTCAATCGGCAGCTCCCATTCGAGCAGAAATGCTCCAGTGGGAGTTGCTTTTGGCGTTCGATGAAAGCCAGTGTGAGCCAATCTTCAAGATCAGCTCCGTCCAGATGCTCCAATATTTCAGGGATGAACATAGCAATAGATTCGTTTTCTGTCGCCGAACCGGTGGGCGGTTGCCATTTGGCGTGGCATTCTATTCGGCGCAAGAACGATCTCCATCCCCCGAACGGATTACGAGTCAAAAAAGGCTGGTTGCCGCCGGATCCGGGAGACCCCAATCTTTCCAGCGGGCCAGGTACTCGGAACGCGGAAGGCACACGTACGCGGGATTGTCGTACGCTCGAAGCCAGCGAATCATGTCAACCAGGTCAGCTTCTGCCATTGTCGTGCAACCGGCCGAAGAACGGTTTGGTCCGCGCCGAATGTGAAAGAAGATGGCGCTCCCGTATCCGGGTTCCGGCGGATCCGCATTGTGCCGGATTTCGACGAGCCACCGATATGCGAAGTCGCCGCTGCGCATCTTTTGCTTTTCAAACCAGGCCGGCGGGTTCTTTGGATCCACCGTCACATGCTGGTTGTAGTGCGGGTTGTGAACGTCGTCGACCCATGCGTCCTCCTCGCCGACCGTGTGAAACGGATAGTCTGCGCCGCGTGGCAGCGCTTGATCGTAAGTGTAAATCAGCCCTATCCGAAAGACGCCGGCCGGCGCGCGATGATCATGCTCCACTTTTTCCGGCGCGTCGCCTTGTCCGTTGATCAGACCTTTTCCCCATGCAAGACCGGATTTCCCAAACAGAACCGGAACCGGTGGACCTGCAGGTTGCCAACCCGTTTTCGTCTTGTCTAACCGTTGCAGTTGGCCATGCATGCTGTCCCAGGTTGATGCGATCCCGATCACGAGCTGGGCGACAGACGGGCCGATTCGGTCTTCGCCGCGAGAGAGCAAAGGCAGAAGCAGTAACAATGTGCAGAGCCGTATAGAAATGGGGCGATACCTCGGTCGGTGCATTTAAGTTAATCGGATTCAGGCACCGTTCCCCATCTATGCGCAAGTGACCGGTCAGCTGGTTCCCTGAATATAAGCCCCTAACGCATAAACGATTGTGCCGGCAACGGTTATGGTTTGCAACCTTCTGCGTCATCCGTTAAACGGTCAAAATGAATTTTCGTGTTACGGTCTGTCTCGCTGGGATAATTGCGCTCGCAGGCTGTTCCGCTTCGACCGGGTTATACCGATGGGTTCCCTTCATGGGGAACGGCAAAAACAATCAGTCCAAGCTCGCCAAAGTGGACAAGAATAATCCAAACGGGCCCATTACCGGACCGGTGTATTATGGACTCGAGATGCGCGTCAAAGTGATACCGGACCAGGTCCGGCTCTCCGACACCCGATCGCTGGAAGTGCATCTGCAGCTGATCAATCGATCGAAGAAAGTCGTGAATCTGGCGTTCAACGACAGCCGCAAATATGATTTCATTCTGAGAGACAGTAACGGAAAGAAACTCGCGCAATGGTCAGACGATCAGCCGGTCAATCAGACCGCCGGTTACGTTATCATCAATCCAGGGGAAAGAGCCGAGTTCGTTGGGAACGTCTCAACGCGTGATATGGTGGCGGGCAGGATCTACAACCTTGAATCGCTCGTCTTCGGGTACGACAAGATGCAGCTAGCCACTCAACTCGTCCCGACAGGCCAGCGCGTGATTCCGCCAACGCCGCAACAAAAACCTCCTGCTCAGGCGACGCCGGCACCGACTCCAACGCCGTCCTCCCTTTTGCAGCCGGCGCCGCAATAGGCTGCCAAATCGGCGATCAGAAGAAATCATTCACAGGTCACGAAGGTCTCAAAGACGGATACCGCCTTGTTCATCCGGGAAGCTTGGTGTTGCAA
>CAZMNG010000702.1:0-3129 GCA_964567505.1 uncultured Chthoniobacterales bacterium | reverse complement strand
CCAGTTTGACCCGGCCAAATATCTACTGTTCGTCGAGACCACTCTGAAGCCAGACGGATTCGCCGCCGCCGATCTCGACGATGTTGTCGCGGACCATTTGCGATACCAGGGAGTCACAGACCTCGTTAAGGGAAGCACCCCGCTGCCGGAGGGACTGTTCAAGAAGCAATATGAAGTCGAGAACCAGAAACTCTCTCTCGCCATCATCCGGTTTAAACGCGCCGACTTTGAGTCCTCGATTCAGGTCTCAGACGACGAAATCCAAAAGTACTACGACCAGCACAAGGACACGCTTCTCTCCCCTGAGAAGAGAACCGTCGAGCTAGTTTCATTTTTGCCAACCGACGAACAGAAGAAGTTGCCGGCCGATCAGAAGAACGCAGCGAAAAAGCCGTTGGCGGAGAGTGCGGACTCATTTGTTCAGGCCGTTCTGCAAAACCCGGCAAATTTTGATCAAATTGCAACAGACAGAAATTTGCAGGTCGTGCATACGGATTCATTCACCGTCGATAAACCGGACATGGCCTTTCCGGATGACCCTACCCTGGTCCGTGAAGCATTTAATCTCACCAAAGAAAATCCTGTCAGTGACGTCGTTGAAGCGAACGACGGATTTTACGTGATGAAGCTCTCGAACATCGATCCGAGCCGGCCACTTTCACTGGCGGAAGCAACGGATCAGGTGATTGGGTCGATCAAAGAGGAGAAGGCTCTGGCAGCGATCCAGGCGAAAGCGAAAGAACTGCTCCAGAAAGTCGATGCCGGCGTCAAGACAGGAATCGGATTCGTACAAGCGATCCAGAATGCAGGCTACGCAGCTGAGACACCGGAACCATTCGCTTTAGCTGATCCTGGAAAAAATGAGGAGATCGCGCAGTTGATTGCAGAGAATGATCTTACGCTTGGCCAGAATGAAACTTCGAAGCTTTTGCAGGACAAGGACGGCGCCGTGATCATTCATGCGCTCAAAATAGATCCGATCGACCAGCAAAAGTACGAGGAATATAAGGAAGCAGAGTTCGCTAAGCAAAGCGCCATGTATGAAAGAATCGCGATCCGCGAATGGCTGCGGGTTGAACTGCAAAAAGCCGGACGCCCACCCATTTATGGCCAGGGAGCAACCGGATAGAATGTCCCGGTTGCAAGGCGCTCACACCAGCTGTTTGAATCGTTAAATCAGTATTTCGGGGACAGGAAACCAGTGTCCTGTCCCCGAGGCACACGTCATCCCGGGAACAGGACACGAAAGGCCAAATGGAAGAAATCCCATCCGAGATTGAAGAAATTTTTGATGACGCGAACGGCGACCTCGCGATTGGAGAACTGTCGACGGCAATCGAGAAATACCGCGCGTGCGTGGAACGGGTCCCAACTTTTTTTGACGGCTGGCATGCACTTGCAATGACACTCATGAAAAACGGCAGCTATCCAGAAGCGATCGAAGCCGGCAAGCATGCGGTCGAACTTCGGCCCAATGACCAGCTCGCATGGTCGAGCCTCTCGCTGTTCTACGTTCGGAATAACCAGATAAAAGAGGCTGAAGCTGCGGGCGCCAAAGCCCGCATTTTATCCTGGGGCGGCAAAGTCGTACGGGAATGAACGCGTGAAATTTTTCATTACGACCGCAATCGATTACACCAATGGCGACCCGCACATCGGGCACGCTTACGAAAAAATTCTGGCAGATGTTATCGCGAGGTACCACCGGAGTTTTGACGGGCCGACTTTCTTTTTGACCGGTGTCGATCAGCACGGACAGAAGGTTCAGCAGACTGCGCAAAAATCCGGATTGGAACCGATGGAATTTGCACAGGGCGTGACGCGAAAATTCCTCGCTCTGTGGGATAAGCTCGAAATTCAGAAGGATGGTTGGGCAGCCACGACCGATCCTCGGCACAAAAAAACCGTTCAGAAAGTCCTCCAGACGCTTTACGAAAAGGGCGAACTGACAAAGGCGAGTTACTCCGGCTATTACAGTGTTCGCCAGGAGCAGTTTCTAACCGATAAGGAACGAAATGAATCGGGCGAGTTCGGGCCGGAATGGGGCGAGGTCGTTCTATTACAGGAAGAGAACTGGTATTTCCCGCTCGCCAAACATAAGGATTGGCTGAAACATTTCGTCGAAACACATCATGATTTTGTGATTCCGGCGTTTCGCCGCACCGAATTGCTCAATGCGATCGAGCGCATCGCCGGGGATCTCTGCGTGTCCCGGCCGAAAGAGCGCTTGTCCTGGGGTATCGAGTTCCCGTTCGACCCCAACTACGTGACCTATGTCTGGTTCGATGCACTTCTGAACTACGTTTCCTTCGCGGGATACCTCGCCGATAACGATCCCACGTTGCCAAATTTCGACGAACTCTGGCCCTGCAAGGCTCATGTGATCGGAAAGGATATCCTCGTTCCGGCTCACGGCATTTATTGGCCAATCATGCTGCATGCAATGGGTTTTTCGGACGAGCAAATGCCGAAACTTCTTGTACACGGCTGGTGGAATATCGCAGGAGCGAAGATGAGCAAAAGCGCCGGTAACGTCGTTGACCCAGACCTGTTGGCCGACAAATACGGACCAGACGCTCTTCGCTACTATTTGATGAGGGATAACATCGTCGGCCAGGACTCGGACTTCAGCGAAGAACGACTCGCCATACGTTACAATAGCGACCTTGCGAACGACCTCGGGAACCTGGTCAATCGAACGATCAATATGAGCCGGCGTTATCGAGATGGACAAGTCGATCCTGGCGCTTCGAATGACAGGGATTTGAACGCGATTCGCGATCTGGCCGGCTCCGTCATTGAGCGTTATTGCACCGCGTTCGAGCGATTCGAAGTGCACACGGCATTGGAGACGGTCTGGGAACTCGTCACGCGCGCAAATGGCCTGGTAGAACAAAAGGCCCCTTGGAAGCTTGCAAAGGATCCTGCGCAATCGGAGTTGCTGACCGCAGTGCTCTACGCGCTCGCCGAGACGGTCCGGCTCCTCGGCCTTCTGGTGAGCCCGGTGCTGCCAGGGACGAGCGCGAAAATCCTCCACCAACTGCACGCTTCCGATGTTCGAATATTGCAGTGGGGCGGCCTGCCCGCCGGTCACCAAGTCGGTCAGCCCACACCGATCTTTCCGCGGAT
>CAZMNG010000701.1:0-3132 GCA_964567505.1 uncultured Chthoniobacterales bacterium | reverse complement strand
CAGGACCGATTACAATCGTGACTCCGGGTTGAATATCGGGATTTCCGGCCTTGCCGATCGCTGAGATACGGCCGCTTTTGATCCCGATGTCCGCCTTAAATATCCCTGTGTGATCGACGACCACGGCATTCGTGATGACCGTATCGACGGTTTCGTTTGAGGTTCGTTGGGATTGACCCATCCCGTCTCGAATCACTTTACCACCGCCGAACTTGACTTCTTCTCCGTAGATCGTGTAGTCGCGTTCGATTTCGATGAAGAGGTCCGAGTCGGCGAGCCGGACGCGGTCGCCCGTGGTTGGCCCGAACATTTCCGCATACGCCTGGCGAGAGATTTTCATAGTTGGTCTGCCGGATTGAGTGTCCGCTTCAGAGTTTGCCCATGATCCGCGCGTTGAACCCGTAGACGATCCTGTCACCGGCAAGCTCAACAAGTTCGACGGTCCGTTGCTGACCCGGCTCAAATCGAACGGCGGTGCCCGACGTAATGTTCAGTCGAAATCCGCGGGCCCGTTCGCGGTCGAAATCAAGGGCTGTATTGACCTCATAGAAGTGGAAATGCGATCCGACTTGAATTGGCCGGTCGCCTCGGTTAGTCACGGCGAGCGTGATCGTTTTTCGACCGGCATTCAATTCGATCTCGCCGATTTCTGTGATCGTTTCACCCGGTATCATGATTTATTTGCGGTTAAATAATTGGATGGTGAACCGTGACGAGTTTTGTGCCGTCCGGGAACGTGGCTTCGACCTGGATTTCGTGAATCATTTCTGGAATACCTTCCATCACCTGATCCGATTTCAGCAGTGTTGTTCCATAATGCATCAGCTCCGCAACGGTTTTGCCATCGCGAGCGCCTTCCAGAAGCGCAGCGGTCAGGTACGCAACCGCTTCAGGGTGATTCAATTTGAGGCCTCGGTCCAGACGTCTCGCGGCGAGCAACGCGGCGGTGAAAATCAACAACTTATCCTTTTCTCTCGGGGTTAGATTCATGGGGCGGTGCCAAGTTTAGGTTCAGAACGTGGCGCTTGTCGATGATTTCACGTTGCCCAGAGCCGCAGGGGTTGCGCGCGCCGTCCATGGACCAGTGGACGTAGCCGCGTCCAGCAACCGGTTAATGTCTGGCGCAACCGTTCCACATCCCGGGCCACGGCGCGGACAAGCAGAATCCCTTCCGGCGTCGTCGTTGCACCGGTGCGCAGTCCGGCTTCGAATGGCAGCTCTGCGCCCAGTTCATCCGCGAGCGTTGCCGGTTCGCCGGACCCGATCGCCCAGAGCGTCCCGAAGACGTTATACCCGGATAATCCCTGGGGCGCGTCGCGCACTTTACTCGACGCGTCCAAAAGCATCCGCTCGACCCAGAGGAGCCGACCATCCGGGCGTACGATGGAAGTCTCCCACCGGAGCAAGCCTTTCAGCCATTCCTCCGATGAGGCCTGTCGTCCAAGTAGCCCGATCTCCCATCCGATTGCCTTTGCCCCGGGCTCGATTAGCAGGGTGAACGTCGATTCAGCGCGGGCCGCATTGAAAAAAATGTTTTCTTGAGGCAGCCAATCGAGCGTGGACCCTTTTGCCATGCGAATCATGATTTGCTGCCGGGATGGATGGCGCGGCGCTTTGTACCACCTCGCTGCGCCGGGTGTTGTCAGGACTGCGGCGCTTCCCGCTTCGAGCTCAATCTCGAGACGCAAGTCGTCGCCGCCGGCGATGCCTCCGGGCGGGTGGATAATCACCGCATGGCAAATTTCTTTGCCCTCCGGATAGAGCGCCTTCTGGACTAACAACTGTCCACAGTGGCGGTTCTCAACTAATAAAGTTCGGTCGTTGTGATGCGCGAACCGAAGATGCAATTCAGCCGGCCAACGCTCATCAGCCGGGGCGGATGAGCGTTGGCTATGGTCGCGGAAAGAGGAATTTGAATCTTGAATTTGCGCCATCCCTACGGCCAAGCGGCCGCGGCCTGAAGGCGGGAACAACCTGCGTTACCGCCCCGCGGTCTGCTTCTCAAGCTGTTCATCGAGACCCTTCAATAGGAAGGGCTCGGCCTTAACCTGCGGGTAGGTGGCCAGGATCTTGAATTGTCCGTTCGCAGTCGTTTCGCCGATATAGACGTTCTTCGTGGCATGATGGTTTTGCTGCATTGTGATTTTGCCGCCCGGACCATCAAAGCTGATCGCATCGTTCTCAAGGATGTCGCGAACCTTATCCACATCAAACGTGCCCGCCTTTTCGACGGCCTTTTTCCATAGATAAACGCCATCGTAGGAAAGCACCATGGGGCTGTCGACCGCACGCTTTTGCTTGACTACGCCCTGATAACTCTGGGTTGGGAGCCATGCGTTCCAGCGCTCCAGGAAATCCCTGTTCTCAGGCGTTTTCAACGACATGAAATAAGTCCAGCATCCTAGTTCCCCGACAAGATCTTTCGTCGGTAAACTACGCAACTCGTCTTCCGCCAAACTGAAGGAAACGATCGGGCAGTCCGCCGGACTAAGCCCGGCGGAGGCAATTTCCTTGAAGAACGGCACGTTGGAATCCCCATTGATCGTATTGATGACGCAAGCGTCGCCCCCAGCCGCGAATTGTTTGATTTCGGAAACGATCTGCTGAAAATCCGTGTAGCCAAAGGGCACGTATTTACCGGCTGAGATGACTTTCCCGGTACTGTCCTTGCGCAGCCCGCCTCCGATATCTTCGACCGGAACGCCTTTGGTCAGGAGATATTTGAACAGGATGAGGTTCGTGGTCTGCGGATAAACGTAATCGCTTCCAACTAGGTAAAACTTCTTTTTACCCTGGGCCAGCAGGTAGTCGACCGCGGGCGTAGCTTGCTGATTGACTGCTTCAGCGGTGTAAAAGATGTTTTTCGACAGCTCTTCGCCTTCGTATTGCACCGGATAAAAGAGCATACCGTCTTCCTGCTCGAAGACAGGAAGAACCGACTTGCGGCTCACGGAGGTCCAACACCCGAACACCACGGCTACTTTGTCCTGCTCCAACAACTGCTTTGCTTTTTCCGCGAACAACGGCCAGTTGGAAGCGCCGTCTACAACCACCGGGTCAATCTGTTTCCCAAGGACACCGCCACTCTTGTTTATTTCGTCGAAAGCGAACAACAGCATATCGCGCAACGAT
>CAZMNG010000700.1:1363-3138 GCA_964567505.1 uncultured Chthoniobacterales bacterium | reverse complement strand
CGTTCAAGGTTCGAGGTTGAATACCCAGCGCCCAGTCAGAGCATAGGCAGTTCAGCGCTTATTTGTTCGGTCGTAATCGCTACCAATGTTCTGACTCCGAACCTCAAAGCTCAAACCTCGAACCTCAAACCTCGAACCCGGAACCTTGAACCTACCGACTACCCGCCCTGGACCGGGGGCATCAGCGAAATCGTTTGCCCGGACGTAATCTGGTAATCGCGATTAACCCAATCGGTACCTGCTGCGATCAGGAGATGCTTGTTCCACGCCTCCAATTTTGGATCCCGGCGAAACAGGATCTCAAGAAGGTCCGCAACGGTCGCACCATCGGACAACTCGATCGACTCCGGGCCGTTCAGGTCGCGGAGCTGCGAAAAGTATTGGATTTGAATCTGCACGCTACTAGATCCGCAGAATGCCAATCAGCGGAAGATTTCGATACCGTTCCTCATAGTCCAGACCATAGCCCACGACGAACTCGTCCGGGATATCGAATCCCACATAATCTGCTTCAACTTCCCGGGCTCGCTTTTTCAATTTTCGCACGAGCACACAGATTTTCAGGCTCAGGAGACCCGACTCGGCTCGGAGCGCCTCGGTAATCGTCGCCAGGGTGTGCCCGCTGTCGAGAATATCATCGAGCAACAGAACGTGCCGGCCGCTCATATCCGGCAGAGTCTGCGGATCATACTGAACCCGGCCGGTTGACTCCGTCTTGCCATAGTAGCTTTTCACACGGAGACAATCCAATTTAAGCGGAAGCGGTATCCGCTTCAGAAGGTCCGCCATGAAGAAGATGCTGCCGTTAAGAATTGCCAGGACGGTTAGATCTTTTCCTCGATAGTCCTGCGTAATCTGGACAGCCATTTCGTCCAAACGCGCAGCGATTTCCGCCTCGCCGTAAAGCACTCTTTTCAGGTCGTCTTGCATTGATCTGGTCCGAGGTCCGGGCACTTTAACAAGCGCCTTTGCAGATTCAGTCTCCGACCGCGGCAATATTAACCGCCGCACGCTGGGCGTAACGGCGGATCAGAGCCGCCAACCGTTGCTTGTTCGTTTTTTCAGTGACGCGGATCCCGTTGATGGCGGCAACACGACGTAGTTCTCCAATTGACCGCGAATGAATTTCTTTGGCGAATTCTTCGTCCAGTAGTAGTCCGAACTGGACAAACTCACACTGGAGGCTTGCTTTCTCGCGGCTTCCGGACTCAACGTGAACCGCATCGGCAAAGGCCTTTCTTAAATACTCCGCCGCAGCGTCCTGTTCTCCGGCGCCATGGATCAGCTCAACGAACTCGCGCTTGGCTTCCGCAAGGTCTTCTGACTTCAGCCGTTTTCCGGCAATTTCTTTGAGACCACGTTTTAACAGCGGAAGTGTGAGATGCTTTTTGGATGAAGGGGATCGGAGCAGGACTTCGAGAAGGAGTTCACCGGATTTCCGGCTGGCGAGATAGCTCTCAAGCTGTTCCTCGAATCGGGTGACCGATCCCGCGAGGCGGCGAGCGGCTTTCCCAAGGTTCTGCCCCTCCAATTTGGGAGCCTGCTTGGAAAGCCGTTGGCCGAGGTGTGTGAGTTGGCCGGCAAGTTCCGTGTAATTCATGGATTATCCTCAAAGTTGTCGACGAACCGTTGTGTCAGATCCGCATAGTCCTGTGCGCCGATGCTGCCCGGCGCATACAGTATCACCGGCAAATGCTCGCTGGTGGACTCGGCAACGCGAACACAATGGCGGATGTAGGTTTGAAACAAAATCACTCCATCGGACAGGATGCCTC
>CAZMNG010000700.1:0-1353 GCA_964567505.1 uncultured Chthoniobacterales bacterium | reverse complement strand
CTCGTTCCTGGAGCTGCGCGATGGAAAGCTCAAGCTCATTGACCGCCAGGCGGAAGACGTTCCCTGACTGGCGGTAGTGACTGACGATCAAGCCGCCGATATTGGGCTTGCGCCGGGACGGGAGATAAGGGGCAAATCTTTCCTGCATTTCGGCGATCTGTTCCGCTAGCACTTGAAACCCTGACAGTGACAAATAGTCCGGAATAAATGGGACGATGCAGCTGTCGGAAGAAAAAATCGCTGCCTTGGTTGTGCTGTAAAGGTTCGGTGGGCAATCTAGAAAGACGTAGTCGTATTCCTTGAACTGTCGGGAAAGCGCGGAATCCAGAATCTGGTAGATACCCGGAACACGCAGTTCGTGGATTCTGTCTTCGATTCTCAAGAGTTCAATCGACGCAGGCACGAGATGCAGCTCCGGCAAATCAACGAAGCCGGTCCAGGTAACGACCCCTTTGACAACGGCTTCGTCAAAATCGAACCGGCTTTTTCCTCGGAGCGCGTCGTCAAAAATCTGAAACGTCGAGCGGCGCCCGTTCGCAACATGCTGCCGCCAACGGTCAGGTCGCATCAGCCAGACGCTCGCGTTCGACTGCGGGTCGAGATCCACGATGAGCACTTTTTTTTCGTGCAGCTTAGCGAGGGTTGCCCCGATATTTACCACGGTAGCGGTCTTCCCGACACCCCCTTTGAAATTGATGAAAGCGAGAACCTTCGAGCTCATCAGGTACCAACCTCCATAACGCGCAAAAAGAACGTCTCGATCAAGTCCTTTCGTTCTGCGTCTGATTTCGAGGAAACAATTGATTCTTTCCAATTGCTCTTTGATTTTCGGGCGGATCTGTCACAGCGATATCGATGCACTATCCAGGGTTAACCGACTCCGACTACGACGAGAAACTGCGCGAGATGGGGAACTATCTCTGGGATCTCGAGCAGCAAGCCGATTTAGCCGACGCTGAAGGAAAGCAAACGTTGGTGCAGGAACTCGAAGCAAAGATGTTGCGCCAGGCCGCACGTGCGCACGACTTCTTTCAAATTCCCGGCAGCCACCGGGTGCTCTCGGCGTTTGTATCCGGGTTAGGTTACCGCATGACGAGACATTGGCAGGAAGCGACCGAACATTTCCTGGCCGTTGTTGAGCTCTCTCCGATGAACGGGGAAGCGTGGCTGGAACTGACATGGTGCCTGGCGGAGTTGGGGCGCTGGCAGGAATGCGAGATGGCCGCACGAAAATCCGTCGAGATCTTTCCGAATACGGCCGCCAGTTGGGGAAACCTGGCGCTCGCGCTCGCTAAACTCGACCGGAAGCTCGAAGCGAACAAAGCGATCCGGCGCGCAATTCGACTGGATCCA
>CAZMNG010000699.1:0-3140 GCA_964567505.1 uncultured Chthoniobacterales bacterium | reverse complement strand
CGACAAAGTTTTGCATCCGAATGTGCTCAGGAAGCCAAGCCGGCGGGCAAGTCAAGACCTCGACGCGCGGCTTGATTGAGGTCGAAATCATGACTGCAAACGGAAAAAGTGTCGTAATGACGAATGGCGATAAGCAGAGCCAATAGAGAGCACTTTTTTTGATATATGAGCGCTCCGGTGGGTAGCTGATCCGTAATCTCATATTCACAGTCCGCAATCTACCTTCTAACTTCTATGGATTCCTCCCGCATTGCCAGTACCGCATAGGTAATCGTGAAACCGAGCAGAATGACGAACATCACTAGCGAAAGGGCTGCAGCACTATCGAGCTTGCCATAACGAAAGGCGAGTTTGTACAGCCAGGTTACAAAGATATCGGTGCTATTGGCCGGATCGCCTTGGGTCATAACCCATATCAATGGGAAGGAGTTAAAGACGTAGATGACGTTCAAAACCAGCGCGATATTGATGAATGGGCGGAGTAGCGGCAATGTCAGGTGACGCCAACATTGCCAGGCGGTCGCTCCGTCGATCCTTGCCGCTTCATAGATTTCGCTGGGAAGTGAGGCTAACCCCCCCAGAAATACCGTCACCGAAAACGGGATAGAAACCAGAATTCCGATTGCGATCTCGACCGGAAAAGCGGTGCCGGCTGTCGCAAGCCACGCTATCGGCTGGCGGATTACTCCTAGATTGAAGAGGGTGGCGTTCAGCATGCCGGATTGACCGTCCAGTGCCCAGCGCCACACAATACCAGTCATGGTCAACGAAACTGCCCAGGGCAGCATGATGATGACCCGAGCGATTCGACGGCCGGCAAACTCTTCGTTGAGAATTAAGGCAATCGGCACCGACAAAATGACCGACCCGCCGACCACGCTGATGGTCCAAATTAACGTTCTTACAAGGCAACCGCTGAATAATGGTTCGGCAATTAGATGAGCGAAATTAGCAAGTCCGATGAATCCTTTAAGTTGTCCGAACCGAGTAACCGCATGGGTCGACATGTTGACCAAATCCCATAGCGGGTAACCGATTATCCAGAACGTCAGAACAAGACTTGGCAGAATCAGCAGATAAGGCGCGGTAGTGCGACCAAACTGAGTAGAATTTATGCCCCTGGATTGAAATGCGTATCCCCGCATTAGTTATTCCGAGCGTCGAGCCTATTGCTGCTGGAGGATAGAATCGATCGACCCGGCTGCTTCCTTCAGGGCAGCCTCCGGTTTAGCTTCACCGGTGTAAACCTTTTGCAATGCCCTGATCGTAGTGTCGGCTATCTGTTCCCAGTTAGGGATGAGCGGCGCAAAATGAGCATAGGGCAACATGTCAGTGAATGCCTTGAGCTGCGGATCATTGGTAAACTGCGGTTGTTCGGCCTCCACCTTGGTAACCGGCAAGAAGCTTTCCTTAGTCGTAAACTCAATTCGCCATTTCGGGTTGAATGCGGCTTCGCTCAGGAACTGCCAAGCGACCTTTTTCCGTGGGCTCGACTTAAAGAGCATCATGCTGTCCGTCACGCCGTAGGTGGCGTTGGTGGTTCCGGCCGGGATCGGTGCGATACCATAATTAAGATTCGGAGCCTCGGTTTTGATTTGGCCCCGTAACCATGGCCCGGTCAGTATCATGCCAATGCGTCCCTGCTTAAAAAGCCGTTCGACATCCTGACGATTGTAGCCCGTCGGATTGGGCTCGGTCAGTCCCTCATCGATCAGACTGCGATAAAGTGACAAGGCGGCAACAGCGGCCGGACTGGCGATTCCTGACTTGGTTCGCTCGATCAATTCACCGCTATGGGTCCATAGCGAATAATACCAGTACGCGTCGGTCTCGATCTCCTTGCCCTGTAGCGCAAACCCGTAAATGTCATTGCCGAGCGCCTTCATTTTTTTCGCGTCGGCCACCAGCGTGTCCCAGTTCTCAGGTGGATCTTTTATTCCGGCTTTAGCCAAAAGATCTTTATTGTAGTACATCGCGCGGGCGGAGGCAGCGACTGGCAACCCGTAGAGTTTTCCGCTGATAGTGGAAGGTCCTAAAAAGTTTTCCAGGAACCGGGCTTTGAACTCGGGAGTCAAGTATGAATCGAGCGGCTCAGCGACGTCGTTCTTAATGAAATCCACTAGCCAACGTGTGCCGATCATCGCGAGGTCGGGGGCGGTACCGCCGGCGATATCGGTGGTAAGCCTTTGCTCCAAGTTGTCCCATTGCACCACTTCGATCTTGACATCGACATCGGGATGGGCGGCACTGAAGTCCTTGGCCATCCCTTCAAAGATCCCTTGGGTCGCGGCGCTGTAATACGCGACGACAACGCGCAGCTGTGTTTTTGCCTCGGCTGAGTCAATAGCGAACGGCATGGTAGCGATAGCAAGAAGTATACCCAGAACTTTGCTCATTTTTGGTAACTGAGACGGGGTTGTGGTTGATTCGGGACTCGGCGTCTACCAGTCCAGTGTTACTGAAACGGCATTATAATTGAACAGGAAGCGAAAGAATAAAACCGAAAAGAATTGGGGCCTCCCCCGGCGCTGGGGGTTGGTCGCGCCCCAGGCGGGGCGGTGGGTTTGGAAGGAATCGGTAGCGAAACGCTCCGTTCAAAAAGTCCGGACTTCAGCCGACCCGTCCGCGCGACCAATCACCACCTCTTTCGCGATACCGATAAACAGGCCGTGTTCGACAACCCCGGGAATCTGCTTCAGTTTTAAAGCAAGGCCGTCCGGATCACCTATTTCGCCTATTTCGCAATCTAGCAAGTAGTGTCCGCTATCGGTTATCAATGGAGTTTGGAGGCCGCCCCGTACCTTGATAGGAGCGTCAGTCCGGCCGAAATCAGAAAAGAGCTTTTTCAAATGGCCTTCTGTTGTGCGCCAACCAAAAGGGATCACTTCAATCGGCAAGGGAAATTTTCCAAGCTTCGAAACGACTTTACTCTCGTCGACCAAGGCAACCATCTTCATGGATGCACAGGCGATGATTTTTTCCCAAAGAAGGTTGGCAGCTCCACCTTTGATCATTCGCCCATTGGCATCGATTTCATCTGCACCGTCGATCGTCAGGTCAAGCTCCCCGACATCGTTTAAATCGGCCGACGGCACACCAAGTTGTCTGGCCAGAACACGCGTCGAATTAGATGTCCGCAC
>CAZMNG010000698.1:0-3141 GCA_964567505.1 uncultured Chthoniobacterales bacterium | reverse complement strand
CGTGATTCGAACGAGGCTTTTCCGGATGTCGCCCGCCTTTGGGACTTGCGCGGTAACGTGAGCGGCTATGAACAGCGTGAGATAAAGAACAGCCCTGCGAATCATCGGTGTGAGCGGGCAAAGTGACCCATAACAGCGAACTCGTCAACGAGCGTCGCCAGTGACGGATCAAACGTTGAATCGAAACTCCATAACGTCGCCGTCCTTGACGACGTATTCCTTTCCTTCAATTCGCAATTTGCCGGCTTCCCTGCCTTTTGCGAACGATCCGAGCTGAACAAGATCGTCGAAATGAATCGTTTCCGCGGCGATAAAGCCGCGCTCGAAGTCGGAGTGGATGACACCGGCTGCGGCGGGGGCCTTGTCGCCAATTCGTATTGTCCAGGCCCGAGTCTCCTTCTCGCCGGTAGTAAAATAGGTGCGAAGTCCAAGGAGATGAAACACCGCGCGAATCAATTTGCCGACGCCGCTTTCGCTGACCCCCAGAGCGGAGAGGTAGTCCGCTGATTCCTGAGGTGACAGGTCGACCAATTCGCTTTCGATCTGCGCGCTGATCACGATTACTTCGGTCGCGAGATGGGTGCGCGCATACGCTGAGACGGCTTCGACATGTTTGGCCGCTGCCAAGCTGGTTTCGCCGGCAGAAAGCGCGCCGAGATCCGATTCGGAAACGTTGCAAGCCAAGATTGTTGGTTTCGTCGTCAGAAGGAATAACGCCCGGGCCAGAACCTTTTCTTCCGGACTGAGTTCGAGCGTCGTCGCAGGTTTTCCGGAGTTCAGGTGCGGAATGAGTTTCTCGAGGAGGACCGCCTCTGATTTTGCCTGTTTATCTCCAGTGCGGACCTGCTTTTGCAACCGCTCGAATCGCTTTTGGAGTGAAGAGAGGTCGGCAAGGATCAACTCTGTATTGACGACCTCGATGTCGCGAATCGGGTCAACCGATCCGCTCACGTGGTGGATCTCGGAACTTTCGAAGCACCGGACAACCTGTACAATGGCATCGACTTCGCGAATGTGGCTCAGAAACTGGTTGCCGAGTCCTTCGCCTTCGCTCGCGCCGGCAACGAGGCCGGCGATATCGACGAACTCGATCGCGGCTGGAACCGTGCGGGCCGAATGGGACATCTTAACGAGAGTCTCGAGCCTCGGATCCGGCACAGAGACGATACCCTGATTCGGATCGATCGTACAAAAGGGATAATTTGCGGCCTGGGCCTTGCGTGTGCGAGTCACTGCATTGAACAGGGTCGACTTTCCGACGTTCGGTAACCCCACGATTCCTGCGCTCAACATAAGGCGCGGAACGTAGCGCCGGAGGTTGTTCTAAGCACGTGAATTCTTGACATCCCGCGACGTCCGCTCCTAGGATCACCCCAGGGTTCAAACAAAACGATATGCCTGACGCCATTCCACCATTGCCGACTGCGAACGAAACCGGACTGCCTTCCAACGTGGCGGCCGGCATTTGCGCAATATTTCCTCTTTTCGGCGGAATAATCTTCTACTTCATCGAAAGGAAAGACCAATTTGTGCGGCACTGGGCGATCCAGGGAATCTACTTCGGTGGCGCCTGGTTTCTGATTTCGATCGTGATCTCGATCCTCGGCGCAATCTTAGTGCACACGCCGTTCATCGGGCTACTTTTCATCATTCTGTTCGGCCTGCTGCAATTTGTCATTGGCCTTGGTGGCTCGGTTCTATGGATCATCGGGATCATCAAAGCCTTCAAGGGCGAAACCTGGGAGTACCCGTACGTTTCCGCCTACGGTAAGCGGATCCTTCCGAATCTCTCTTAACCCGATCGCCGGCTCGATTTGACCGCTATGGTCAGGGGTTTGACAAATTCTTCGATCCGTTCCGGCAAGTTGTTTTCTTTGCCGAATTCTCCGATCCGGCGAACGATCGCGCTGCCGACAACGACGGCGTCCGCCAGCTTCGCGACCTGCGCGGCCTGCTCGGCGTTCGAGATGCCAAAGCCAACGGCGACGGGCAGATCGGTTGCCCGTCGTATCGAAGCGACGCGCTCGCCGATTGTTTGCGCCAGGGCGTCGCGTTCTCCGGTCACACCTTCCCGTGAGACATAGTAAATAAACCCCTGTGCCCCCAACACGATCTGTCTGAGTCGCTCTTCCGGTGTTGTTGGAGCGACAAGCCGAATTCGGTGCAGCGTATTCGCATGGTCGTCGGAAAGAAGTGTTTCGTCGGGCGGCAGGTCCAAAAGCAGTAATCCGTCCACGCCGGCGGAGGCAGCATCGTGCTCGAACCGCTCCAGACCGTATTGAAACAGCGGATTGAGATAACTATAGAGAATAATCGGCAAATCGAGATTTTTGCGGATTTGCTCGAACGTCCTTAGCAGGATCGGAACCGTTGTGCCTGCTTCCAAGGCGCGTTGTGCGCCGAGCTGATTTGCGACGCCGTCCGCCAACGGATCAGAGAAGGGGATGCCGATTTCCAGAAAGTCGACTCCGGCGTCGGACAACGCGTGCGCGATATCCACTGTGCGTGCCGGGGTTGGATCCCCTCCGGTGATGTAAGCCATAAACCCGCTGACTCCCTCTTTTCGAAGTTGCGAGAACCTTTGATCGATCCGATTATCCATACCGCTCTCATAAACGTTCTTGCCCGGTCTGCCAAGACGCAGACTTGGCACACCGGATCGGGACGCTTATAGGAATTTTTTGGCTCTGTAAAAGTGGATCAAGCGTGAAACCAACTGTCACAGCGGTCTTGCTGGCCGGAGGCAGTTCGACACGGATGGGTCAGGATAAGGCCTGTCTTCGAGTCAAGTGGCTCGAATCGCCGGTGTTCCTCTGGGAGCGTCAAATTTTCGTATTGCGTGCGATCGAACCGGACGAAATCGTTATTTCCGGGCCGCCCAAGCCAGAGTATCCAGCGTCTGTTTCTGTGATTCCGGACGAGTGCGGTGGGAAGGGACCGCTGCGGGGAATCGGAACCTGTCTGATGCGGATGCGAACCGATCTGCTTTTCGTGCTGGCAGTTGACCTGGCTCGGATCCAGCCGGAGTTCCTCAGGAAATTATTGAACCGGTCGACCCGCAACTGCGGTATCGTCCCGGTTCTTGAAAATCGGTTTGAACCACTCGTTGCCGTTTACCCGGCGGCTTCGGCGGGAATCGCC
>CAZMNG010000697.1:0-3141 GCA_964567505.1 uncultured Chthoniobacterales bacterium | reverse complement strand
GATCGGCAACTGCGCAACGGCGGCGAATGCATGCCAGGATGGCTGACAGCATCCTCCGTTGTGTATCCGGATTGAATGCTCTCCTATTCCATTACGCCGGGGATGATTTCGTGCTTCTGTATCAACTCCATCACTATATCCCGGAGTTGATCCTTCTTTGTTTTGCTGATCCTGGCGAAAAATGCCTCGTCGTGCCCGCCTGCGGTGGAGGCCAGTTCGGGGACCAGAGCTGCCCCCGCCGCGGTGAGGCTCACGCGAACAGCGCGCCTGTCTTCGGGTGTTGTTTCTCGATTAACGAGTTTCTTTTGGACCAAACGTTCGACCAGGCGGGAGGTCGACCCGTGGTCCAGGTGGATGGCTTGGGACAACTCGTTCATGGAACATTCCCTGTCGTACAAAACCCGCAGGACTACCCATTGGGGGATGGTAACGCCGTGTCTTTCCAGAGCTTTTTCAAAGCTTCTGGCGACAGCATGGGAAAGCACGTTCAGCCAGAATCCAACATGGTCTTGCGGTCTGTTTATCGTTTTGGGAGAACTCTTGACGCTCATAAAGCCATAAAGTCGGGCGGCAGGCCGCCGAGGTAGCACCCGGGTCCGGCGTGTAGAAAAATCGTGGTTCGAACTCGAACGAAATCGTCCGTCGTATGCAATGCGCGGGTCCCACCTGCAAATGCGTATCAGTAATCGCCCGGCAAAGTCCAACCCGGATTCATTACCCCGATCCCATGCCAGCCAACCGGTTTAAAGATTGAAGCGGGATGGGCGACCCGGCGGAAAAGTTTTGGGCCTTAAGCTGGATACCGTATAGATTAGGAATTGACCATCGCCCCGAACAGGCTAGGCGCCGCCGAGCGTCAGCTTCCTTCAAGAAAGAACCTTGCCTAGGAAATCACGCATCACGCCATTGAATTACTCTGGCCTTTGCAGTGGTGCGAAATGGCTCACGTCGGGCAGGAGGATCAATTCCGCGCCGGGAATGCTCCGGGCGAGATATCGGCGTGTTCGAGTTTGATGAACTCATCATGCTCGCTTTGCACGATGGCGATGGGCACGTGGATTTCGGCCAGATCGCGCGGAGAATAGTTCGGCTCCGTCCGCTGCATCTGCTGGACGGCTTCGGCAAAGGCCTGGAACTGGTCCGGGGTGGCTGACAACTCGGCATAGTCCCTGGTGTGCCGGCCGAGACAGCGCTGAATGGTCTGAGATCGCGGGTGCTGCGGCCATGCCCTCGGCTATCAATAAGCACGGCGCGATGGCCGGAACTGACCAGCTCCGGGACCTGGTATCCCCAATTGCCGCTATGGCCGAGGCCACCATGCAGCAGGATCACCGGAGCGCCGGACCCGTATACTCCTAATGACGGATTTTCGAAAATTGCCGGTGCAAACGACGGGCGATGGGGACCGGACGACTTCCCGAATACTTCCGCAAATCGGGCACCGATGGGCTGGCCAGCGAGTCGGGTTGCTCCGAAAGCCGTGGCGCTCGCGACCTGAGAAACCAATCCCAACAGAAAGAGTAGAATATGCCATCAAAGTTGAACTTCTATGAACGCGCGGCGAAGCTCGGGTTCTCCCCAGATCGCGTTAAGCCGGGCGTCGAAACGAGGACCGCGATCAAGTCTACCTTCGGCTCGCGCTGTTCACCGGTGCGAGTGGAAAAATCGGGGTTCTCGATTTTTGACCTGTCCCCAAGTTCTGTCGTTGACCTGTCCCATGACCTGTCCCCAAGTTCTGTCGCGAGACCGAGTACGATTGAAAGAGCACGGCCGCAGGCCCACGCGCCGACACGCGCACACGCCGATACGCCGATACGCCGATACGCCGATACCGCGATCCTTCCAGGATGCGCTGGCGTCATGGACAAAACATTCGATTATACATTATGCCAAAACCGTTCGCGTTATTCGCCTGGGTGTTTCTCGCTCTTGTCCAGGCGCAGGATGCAGGTCCGCCGCCAAATTCATTGCCATCACTCGGGGCGCCGGGCCGGCAACAGGTCGTTGTAAGCTCCAGTGCGACCGATGCTGCTCGATATCTCGCTGGGCTGCCGGTATCGGCGGAATCACCTCTGGCCGGGTTGACGAGAGAACCCCTCTGGATGGCCCACTCCAACGCGCTGAATGCCGGGTTCTCCCAACTTGACCAGCGCCAAATCAACAACATTCGCAGCTGGCGAGCCGAGTTCCTCGCGCCGGCAACAACATTCAGCCGCACTTGTCTATATTTCTTCAGCGGACCGGACTTCCTTTATCCGGACACGCTCTATCCGGATTGCACTACATATGTCCTTGTAAGTCTGGAACCAATTGAATCGATCCCGGAACTCCAGACCGTGCCGCCGGCGTTGTTGCAGAACACTCTTCAAGCCATCGAAATTTCGCTGAACACGTTCGTTCAATTCGGTTACTTCCAGACACAGGAATTACACGGGTATATGCAGCGCTCCCAACTCAAGGGCGTCCTCCCAATGATATTCGTCTTCCTTGCTCGCTCAGGGAAAGAGATTTTGAACGTGGACTATCTCTCGCCGAACAGAGGAGGCGTTCGCGGCGCCAAGGTAACGTTTCTAGATCCAGCTGCGGGCGTTCAGAAGTTCTTGTATTACTTCTCCGCGGATCTTTCGGATGCCGGGCTGAAGACGGATCAGGCAGTGCTGCGTTTTTGCGATAATCTGGGCCCAACGAACAGCTTCTTGAAGGCCCCTTCATATCTTCTCCACCAAAATGATTTTTATATTGCCCGTAACTATTTGCTGCGGGTCAGCGCGACGATCCTTCAAGATGACTCTGGCATCCCGATCCGCTATTTTACTTCCGATAGATGGACTTTGCGCTTCTTCGGTTCCTACAGCGGACCCCTCGATCTATTCAAAAAATTCTACCAACCGGATCTTGCGCAGTACTATGCCACGAGCTCCCCAAAACCATTAACGTTTGGGTTCGGTTACCAATGGAACCCGCACGATGCGACCCTGATACTTGCCGTGCGGAAGTAAAAAGCGGTTTCCGCTCCCCGGGTTGAAACCCATAAGCGTTAACTTGAGCAAAGCCTCGGCGAGTGAATGTATTTTGTCCCGGAGGGACAGCACGATAGTAGCCAGGTACGAAGTGCCTGGATAGCGATACAGAAACACCCCC
>CAZMNG010000696.1:0-3154 GCA_964567505.1 uncultured Chthoniobacterales bacterium | reverse complement strand
GCCAAAAGCTGCTCTACTTTCTGGCTCTGATCCACATCGACACCTCATCGAATCGGACCGGGACAGAGAAGACCACCATGGCTCCACAAATGATTAAGACCGCGCGGGATCGCCAAAGGAGAATCCGCACCGAGGTCACGCTTGAACGCTTGGCCATAGTTTCCAACAGCCTTGAGTACTCTCCCTGCCCAACGATCGTCCAAGCCGACTGGACTTCCAATTCCGGGCGTCACACCAAGCAAATATCGAATCTCCGGGTCCGGACTGCTCGTCATTGCGTCAACGTTGTCGCTGGATATTCCCAAGTACTCGGCCTCGATCAGCAACGAGATGGTTTCATTCAGCAACGCCAACCAACTCAAGTCTCCCGAGCCCACTACCGCAGTCACCGGTTCTACGTTAATTACCTGCGGCAGAATAACGGCATCGCCGACCTCTTCCTGGTTGGCTGCCCGCAGTCGAGCCAGCTCAGTCTCTTCGGCACTGATTGCCTTTACTTTTTCCGATACAAACGCCGACTCCATCTCGTCCCACTCCTGAAACGGAAAGACCAGCACCTGCCAGCCGGCCCGCCGGAAATAATTCCGCAGATGTTCTTCGTTGGCCATCTCGACATTCTGCTCATTTACATAGCCTGGTTGGACCGCGATCGATTTATCGCGCAATTGATCGACCGCCGTGACGCCTGAAGGCTTCGTTACCATGACTCTCTGCACATTAAAAAAGAAAGGCTGCGATGCCATCAGACCAAGGGCGGCAAGTCTTGACGGGGCCGTTGCTTCGACTGGTAGATACAGATTTACTTCGCCCTTGCCAAGCTTCTCGAGACCACTCTTCCGGTCTGCGCTAACAAAGCTAACCTTGCTGGCGTCTCCGAGGACAGCAGCGGCCAGGGCCTTGGTCAAATCTACCGAGAGCCCTTCCCATTTTGTACCGGTCGGGAGATCGGCTAACCCGGCTCGAACGTTAACGGCACTAACAACCCGCTGGGCGCTGATGATTCGATGCACTGTTTCGTGCGCGTCTGCGGTAATCGCGCATCCCGCGCCCGAGAGGATGCCGCCTACCAGTAGCACCAGGCGGATTTTATTTCCGAGGCGATGTTCCGCTTT
This sequence comes from uncultured Chthoniobacterales bacterium, assembly GCA_964567505.1. Taxonomy (GTDB): domain Bacteria; phylum Verrucomicrobiota; class Verrucomicrobiia; order Chthoniobacterales; family JAFAMB01; genus JAFAMB01. Next base: position 2,042 of record CAZMNG010000696.1, on the reverse strand, counting down.
CATGGCTGCCACTCCTAGATGCTTACTGACTCGATAGCAAATGGATTTTAGGAGCGCGCTGATGGTATTTATTAACCCAATTGATCGGATTTGATTTCGGACCCTACATCCAAATCTAACAGGACAACCATTTGATAATATGCACCTCACGCACCTGACTAGCATCTGCTCGACCCTCGGCTTCTGCCTGGCGGCCGCGCTTATCCATGCCCAGGAGGAACCGGCGGTTCAAACCGGGCCGAATCCAAACTCGTTAATTGCTCCCTATGTGACCAGCGACAAAGACGAGCAAAACTACAACGACGCAGAAACCATAAAGCTAATCCGCGAAAAGATTAAATTTGTCTTTGTCATCTTTCAGGAGAACCGGTCTTTTGATTCTTATTTTGGAACCTTTCCCGGAGCGCGGGGCTTGTTTTCGCAACCCGAAAAGGATACTCCAGGGTTTCGCCAGGAGATATTGAATACCGATGGAACCTACGCGGAGATCACGCCGTTCCGGCTCGGCCAGGACTACGGTGCGTGGGATCTGGACGACGTGAGTCACGCTCACAACGCGATGGTCGAAAAAATGGACATCGTCAACGGCCAACCGTTGATGGATCAGTTTGCGTTGGTTGAAGAAGGATTGCACTTCGATGCCCAGGTTCCGACGTTGGCTGCCAAGCAATATGGCGAGCTCGAAATGGCTTACGTCGACGGCGACATCATTCCTTTCATGTGGAACTACGCGAACAAGTTTGTTCTCTTCGATAACGTCTTCCAGACGATCATCGGTCCTTCGAGTCCAAATGCTATTGCGATGATTGCCGGCCAGTCCGGGTCGACACAGTGGGTCAAGCACCCGAATACCGACGCAATTAACGTCGCCGCTAATGCCGCGCTTTCTATCGGAGTTCCGGTCGAAGGCGACCCGGATCCGCTCTGGGGTTCAGCCAAGGATCCGTTGAAAAGTTTAGATAAACAGCCAATCGACCCAAGTGATAATGCTAATAACGCGCAAATTAATCTGACATTCGCCAGTCTTCCTTTTACCCTCACCGGCAGTGCGTTCGCGGCGCTTAGCCAGCAAGATCTCAACCCGACGGGGGACTTGGCGGATCTGCAGAATGACATCCCGTATCTCACGAAGCTGAACAAAGCATCCGTCAAGTGGGGCTGGTATCAGGAAGGTTACGACGCCGAACCTACTGACCAAGGCACGGAAGAACACACAAGCTACATCGGCCACCACAACGGTCCCCAGTACTTCGGATACGTCGCCGCTAATCCGGCCATCAGCGTTAACCTCCATGGGTTGAATGACTTCTTCACGGATATCGCTGGAGGTAACCTGGGCACTGACGGCGGTGTCTTTTACATCCGGGGAGGTTTCCAGAACCAGGCCGGGCTTACCCCGCTCAATAGCGACCCCACCGTCCAAGCTGACTTCCAAGGCGATGACGACCATCCTGGTTACTCCGATTCGCAGCTGAGCGAAGCCCTTGTGGCGCGCGAGATCAACGCCATTGCCAGCAGTCCGTACTGGGACCAATCCGCGATTATCATCACCTACGACGAGTCTGAGGGCGACTACGATCACGTTCCTCCAAAAATCATCGCAATCGATCCGAACGGCCTGGCACTCAGCCGTGGTCCACGAATCCCACTCCTCGTCATCTCTCCTTACGCAAAGGCGCATGCTATCTCTCACGTACTGGGCGATCACAATTCGGTGATCAAATTCATCAACCTGGTCTGCGGCTTGACACCGCTGCAGGATCTACCTGATGAAGAGCAGGCCCAAAAGCTGGGAGAACTCCTGTATCACCAGGCGAACCTCGGTCCGGAAGACGATCCAAAAACGCCAGTGGGAGACTTGACTTCTGCCTTCTCTCTGGCTCGCTTGCGGGGCTGTGTTGAGCCGCTGCCGGCAAGTTACGCCGAAATTCCGGAGGCTGATATCACTTCGCTGCCACATTGGGGAACCACCCCGCTGACGACCCACTTGCACATTACTCCGACCGATCACGGTAGGAAGAATAATATCCCGAGCGACTTCG